>JAJBVF010000357.1 GCA_020859965.1 Clostridiales bacterium | reverse complement strand
CTCATTCTCACGGTAGGGCATGTGAATCGGAGCTATGCGTTTCCCATAATCCTGAGTCAAAGCCTCAACCACCTTGCGGTAGCTGGCATTGTCAAAATCCATATTCGATACATAGAAGAAACGCGGAAGCTTAAACTTCTCGCATAGATCCCATGCCTTCTGAGTCCCGACTTCCACACCATTCTTGCCATTTACCACGATGACAGCCGCATCCGCAGCCGCGCACGCCTCTACAGCCTCGCCTGCAAAGTCAAAATAGCCTGGCGTATCCAGAACATTGATCTTCGTATCTCCCCAGATGATCGGCACCATTGACGTTGTGATTGAAAATTTTCTCTTAATCTCTTCTTTATCGAAATCGCTGATGGTATTTCCCTCAGCTACATTGCCAAGTCTGCTCGTGATTCCCGACAAATATGCCATAGCTTCTACAAGACTGGTCTTGCCTGCGCCGCCGTGTCCAAGAATTACGATGTTACGGATCTTGTCTGTCGTGTAAACATTCATAATCGTATTCCTCCAATTTTTAGTAATTCGCTCAGGCATCCGGCGTGTGTGCCGCACATAATCGATAATCCTGAAATCTGCCCAGACACGCTTTTGCCCCACATAGTTACATTTTACTAAAAATACACAAGCAATTCAAGCATTTTATTCAATTTTAACAATTCTTTTTAAATTCTGCCCGGCTCGTTGCTTTGCAAAACAACTCCTACCGGCATACACCGGCCAGATCACGGTAAAATCCCGGATAGCTGATATTGACGCATTCCGCGTCCCGGATTTCCATTTCCCCGGTACAGGCCAGTGCAGCAACCGCAAAGCTCATGGCAACCCGATGATCTTTCTGCGTATCGATCGTGGCGCCGTGAAGCGGTCTGCCTCCCTCAATGATCATCCCATCCGGCGTAGCTTCCACCGGACAGCCAATCCGGCTTAGATTTTCCGTCATGACTGCAATACGGTCTGACTCTTTGACGCGAAGCTCTGCAGCGTCACGAATCACAGTCGTACCATCCGCAAAAGCCGCTAAAACGGCCAGAATCGGCAGTTCATCGATCAGGGTGGGAATCAGGTCGCCTTCGATCGTGGCAGCCTTTAAATGGCTGCTGCGCACAAGCAGATCGGCACATGGCTCCGCGCCTGTGTAGTCTTCATTCAGCAGGGTAATATCAGCCCCCATAGACTTGCAGACGCGCAGCATACCATCGCGTGTAGGATTGATCCCCACATTTTTAAGAAGCAGCTCTGAGCCAGGTACCAGCAAAGCAGCAGCAATGAAATAAGCAGCGGAAGAAATATCCCCCGGCACATTCACCTTCTGCCCTTTCAGAACCGGTTCTGGTGTGATAAAGACTGTTGGCCGCCCCTCATATTCTTCATTATACGCCATCGCCTGTGTAACACAGTCAGTATTAAACTTTGTCTCAGAGTCTGCTGCTGACAGCAATTTCGTGCGGTCTTTGGCAGACATAAGTTCCGTCCGAACGTCCGCACCAAAATAACGCAGCATCAGTTCGGAATGATTTCTGGATACAGCCGGTTCGGTGACGCTGGTAATACCGTCCGCATAAAGGCCGGCGAGCAGCACACAGGACTTGACCTGAGCGGAAGCGACCGGGGATTCATAATGCGCGCAGTGCAGCTTTTTCCCGCGAATCTGAAGCGGAGCACAGTCGTTTCCACGGACAGACGAAATATTCGCTCCCATGCCAAGCAGCGGCGTCATAATCCGCTTCATCGGACGCTTCTGTATCGACTCGTCTCCTGTGATGACAGAAGCAAAAGACTGTCCTGCAAGTATGCCGGAGAGAAGCCTCACAGTCGTCCCGCTGTTGCCCGCGTCCAGCGTGTCAGACGGTGCGGAAAGTCCGTGAAGTCCCTTTCCATGTACAAGAACATGATTTTCCTTTTGTTCAATCCCGATTCCCATCTGGCGGAAACAGGAGATAGTCGAAAGGCAATCCGCTCCGGTCAGAAAATTAGAAATCTCTGTGGTTCCCTGTGCCAGCGCTCCAAACATTATGCTTCGATGTGAAATCGATTTGTCGCCGGGTATGGAAAGCTCCCCGCGCAGAGGAGCCGAATATTTAATGATCATAATATTTTGATGTCCTTCCGTATTTGATGTGACTTCGCCGCTGTTTCCATTATGTATTAAAAATAACGCGTATTATACATATGATTCCGGTCACCGCTCCCACACTTCATAATTCATCTGACGCAGCAATGCGGCTGCCGTCTGTGAAGGCTCTTCCTCGTAAAATTCAATGCGAAGTACGCCTTCCTCAAATTCTCTGCTCTGCACAATGCCGATATTTTTAATGCTGATGCCATTGTTCGCAAGCGCAGCAGCGACGGTTGCAATGGAACCGGACTCATCTATGATATCACAGTAAATACGATAGGTCCTTTTAAAGTTTCCAAGGCCGCCGGAAGCAAAAGAATCGCGGTAATCGCGTGATTTCTCAAACATCTTATAAATCGCTTCTCCATTGCCGTCACGCATTGCATCCCGTGATTCCGTGAGAAGCCGGATGAATGTATCCATAACCTCAGCAATATTCCCTCTGTTTGACAGACAGATATGCTCCCACATTTCCGGTGAAGAAGAAGCAATTCTTGTAATATCTTTAAAGCCTCCTGCAGCGATGGTCTTCATCAGCTCGTCTTTGGAGTCCAGGTCATGCACAGTGTTTACCAGAGAAGCAGCGATCAGATGCGGCAGATGACTGACTGCTGCTGTCGCAAAATCATGCTGCTGATAATCCAGAATAATCGGCAGGGCGCCGATTGAAGCAGCAAGCGAATACATTTCTTCTGTCCATTCTTCGGGAGTGCCTGGAGACGGGGTCAGAATATAATACGCATTTTCAAACAGATGCGCATGCGCATAATCCAGGCCGTACTTTTCGGAGCCCGTCATCGGATGACCGACGATAACACGTCCATTCAGCCCCAGTTTTTCCGCCTCAAGATGGATGTCTGTCTTGACACTGCCAACATCTGTAAGAATACAATCCTTTCGAACCAGATCCTTCAATTGTTTCAGCGCAGCAACATTGCTGCCTACCGGCGCACACAAAAAAATGCAGTCGCATTCCGCGAACTGAATATCCTCCATGGAGGAACAAATGCTGTCAATCAGGCCTTCCGAGAGCGCCTTTTCCGTTGTCTTCGCCGTACGCGTATAAGCCATGATGCGACAGTCCGGTGAAGAGCGTTTCAGTGCTTTTGCAAGCGATCCGCCAATCAGCCCCAGCCCGATAAAACCAAATGTATGCAATTCCATGATGAAATCCTTTCCAATCTATTGAGCAAATGATAAATATATTTCTTTTCCGGAAAATATACTGTCGAAATTATATCATAGAATTTTAGGAAAGTCATCCCTGAGCGAATGATAGTGAACGACAAATTTATCTCCTGTTTTCATTATAAGTCTCAAAACTCTGCTCCATCTCTTTGAGGATATCCGCATATTTCAGCAGTTCTGCCTGCACCTGCTTCTTGTCGGGACGATCCTGTTTGTAACTGATGCGGTGCTCCATACTCGCCCAGAAATCCATGCTGAGTGTACGTACCTGAACTTCTACCGGATAATACTCCGTAAGATCCATATAGCGAACAGGAATCCCAAGGATAATATGATAACTGCGGTACCCGTTGGGCTTCGGATGAAGAATATAGTCTTTTTCTGTCACCACGATCAGATCATTCTGCCTTCTTAGCGCTTCTATCATCTGATACACGTCCTGCTCAAAATAACAGATCACCCGGATACCTGCAATATCCTGCAGATGCTCCCGCGCATTTGCAAAAGTGGCGTCAAAGTTTAATCGGTTCAGTTTTTCGTCAAGGCTTTTATGCTTTTTGATTCTGGAATATACCGTATGAACAGGCCGTGATGCAGCAGCCTTATAAATGGAGTGATTCAGAACATCAAGTCTGGTAAGCAGAAGGTTCATTG
>JAJBVF010000373.1 GCA_020859965.1 Clostridiales bacterium | reverse complement strand
CATTTCTTCATAGGTCTCATAATTTGCGGAATCGGTGGAGCCTGATGCGGACTGCGTGGTTCCTTCATCCGGGGTGCCGACCTCGAGCTGGTTTGCGGTGTTGTCATTCGCTGCCATGGTCTCTTCCTCAGAATCTTCTGCAGCTGCATCTTCACTGCTTTCGCTGTCAGCGACATTTTCAGCGATATCTTCACCAGCTGCTGCATCATCCGGGAGATCACCGTCCGGGAGCTCGCCTGCAGCATCGCCATCCGGGAGCTCGCCGCTCGGAAGCTCGCCGGAAGCGTCTCCATCCGGGAGATCACCGCTCGGAAGTTCGCCGGCAGCATCGCTCGCTTCGGCATCTTCAGCGTCCGCATTTTCGTCGGCAAAATTTCCGCCTCGTCCGCCGCCCATGCCGCCATGCATATTGGCAGCGTCTCCATCCGCAAGGTCACCCATTTCTGACAGATCCATATCACCGCGATCACCTTTACCGGCAAAGTCTGCCGCACCGTTCATACCGCTTGGCAGATCGCCCATGCCGCCCATCATACCGTTGCCGCTGCTTCCTGCCGCATAGCGTCCTTCGATGAAAGCCGTCGCTTTGTCTTCTGTAGACATGGCCGCCACTTCCTCATCACTGAGAGCGTTTCCGTCTGCATCAAACCAGGTCCATCCATCGGAATAGTCGAGGTTGTCGAGATACCATTGCAGGTTGGAAACAAACTCTGCAAGATAGAGATCCAGGTAGGTGCCATAGTATCCATTAGTCTCCGGATATGCATCCAGATCGTATTCAATCGTCAGTGCGATGGAGTCGTCCATGTCGCCGTCTTCGTTCAGGTCAAAGCCGACTGTGGATTCCTCTACGGAAAGCTTCTGGCTGTTGATGTATTCCATATAAGCCTCGGAGAGGTATGCAGCGAGCTGTTCCTGGAAGGAGGTGCTGAACTCATAGGTCGTGTCCATATAGTACTCAAAGGCCATCGCCATGTCACCCTCATAGAGCGAGGTGATAGCACTGTATGCGACACAGCCCCATGCACCGTCTGAGAGTTCATAGTCTGTTCCGTTTACCGTAACGGTTGTGGAGTAGCTTCCGTCTTCGAGCCGGTAAACGCCTACTGCGCCCGCCTCGATCTGATAATCGTAGAAATCAGAATTGTTCGAGGTCGCTGCAAACATGGTCGCATGCGCGCCGCCGCCTGAACCGCCGGTAGAAACAAAGTAATCGACACTGCCCGGCAGATTGCCAAGCAGGATATTGTATTTCACATAGCGGGTAGCTGCTTTCTGATCAACCAGACAGGAAGGAGCGTCGCCGGTGTAATAGGTGTTTCCATCCCCATCCGTCGCAGTGTCCTGTTTTCCGCGGTTTCCGCAGGCTACATTGATATAACCTTCCGCAGCATAGGTGGTCGCTGCTTCTGAGTTATTGGAAGAGCTGTAGCCGGCCGCGCCGGTATTTAAGATCACCGGAGCAGTCGCAGCAGTGTAAGTTTGTCCGTTTGTGCTCACAATTTCTGCCTCATAATCAATCACGAGCGCACCGTTGACGGAGGTGGAGCCGGATTCTACAGCAGATTCCGCGGTGACATCTGCTTCTCCGTCGCCGTCCGTATCAATACCAGTGATATAGGCTCCCGGTACGCAGACGGAAACGCCCTGCTGATCCGGCAGCTCCGGATAGGCAACCGCGGATACGATGGAGAGAACCCATGCATCCGCACTTTCCTGATAAGTCCAGGTTTGGTCCGCATTGTTTGCAAGATTCAGAGTTTCTTCAATATACTCCTGATCTGAGACTGCGGCAGTGACATCATTTTCCTCCGCACTGCTGCTGACCGGCGCGGCCAGTCCTGAAAGGCAGAGCGTACCTGCCAGGAAAAATGACAGCCATTTTTTCTTCATATTGAATCTCCTTTCCCTGTTAGGAATTGTGTTATTATGGATGTAGATTTGTCTTTTCTGATGGATTCACAATCGTTGATTTTTCCGGCAATGGAACCTCCGGGATCTGATCGCGCAGAAAATCCAAAAATACTGTGTTTATCATATCATGAAAAGATTGAAAAAGAATTGAAATTCTTACGATACATTTCTGATGAAGATATGAGTAAACAAGGGCTTACAAATCAGGAAAATAATGATACAATGATTGATGTGAATGAACTGCTGCAGACCTGTTATGGGGAGGTTGATATGAAGCTTTTGCTGGTAGAGGATGAGCGCCGCATGGCGGAAGCGGAGGCGGAGGTACTTCGTCAGGGAAATTATGACGTCGATGTCTGCTATGATGGGGAAAGCGGTCTGGATGCGATCCTAAGTGGAATCTATGATGCGGTAATCCTGGATGTGATGCTCCCAAAACGCGACGGCTTTTCTGTTATCCGGGAGGTTCGAAGGGAAGGCCTGCGGACGCCGGTGCTGATGCTGACAGCGAAAAGCGAGCTGGCGGACAAGGTCGGCGGTCTGGATGCCGGAGCGGATGATTATCTGACGAAGCCTTTTATGGTGGAGGAATTGCTGGCCCGGGTTCGCGCACTGTGCCGCAGAAATATTCCGGCAGCGGACGGCAGGCTGCGGGCGGGAGATCTGACGCTGGACTCCGGGACAGCGACGCTTGCCTGCACATCCACAGGACAGGAGATCCGTCTTGGTGAAAAGGAGCTTCATCTGATGGAGTATCTGATTGAGAAACAGGGATCGATCGTGCCGCGGGAGAAGCTGGCATTGAAGGTGTGGGGATACGAGAGCAACGCGGAGTACAACAATGTGGAGGTGTATATCTCCTTTACACGGAAAAAGCTTGCTTTTATCGGTTCAGGGATGGAAATCAAAGCGGTGCGCGGGCTGGGATATGAGCTGCGCGGCTGATTTTGATGACGTCTGTGTTGCTGGCATGAGGAAAACAAGCTGTTGGAATGATTGATGATAACAGGGGAAATTATTTACAGCGGATTCTGCTTACGGATTGAGGAACAGAAATGTTTAAAAAGTCGAAGATTAAAATTGTCGCCCTTCTGATGGCGATTCTGGTCCTGACATTGCTTGGGACGATTGCAGTCATCTATGGAGTCAGCTACCGCGAGATGAGCCAGGAGAATCGTGCGATGCTCGAGCTGTATGCAGCAGAATATCTTGAAAACGGCGGTCTGCCGGAAGTAAATGAAGAGGACGGGTTGTTCCTGGAAGATGAAGAGGAAGACCAGTTGCCGGAAGATGATGGAGAAGAGGAACAGTCGCCTGAAATAGATGAAGAAGGCGAATTATCGCAGGAAAGTGCTTTGACTGACGGGAAAACGGTGTTGGAGAGTGAAACATCAGACGGTGTGCATGTTTCCAGACGATTTTTAATCAGGATCGGGGACGACGGGGAGGATGGAAGATCGCGCCGCCGCCTGGATCTTTCCACCTTTTACTCGGTCGTGTTTGATACGGATGGCAGTGTGCTGACAGTCAATAATGACGATCCGTCGCAGCTTTCGGATGAGGCGTTGACGGAACTGGCTGAAGCATTTCTGAATTCCGGTAAATCTTATGGGGTTTCGCATAACATGATCTATCTGATCTCGGGGGAAGAGTATACTCTGGTTTCTATGATGGACAATACGCTGGTAGGCGACAGTATTTACACGCTCCTGCGCTATACGGTAATCTTCGGAGCAATCGCGATTGTGGTGGTGCTGCTTCTGGCCATTTTTCTGGCGAATCGGATCATCCGGCCGCTGGAAGATAATTATGACAGGCAGAACCGATTTATCTCGGATGCGGGGCATGAATTGAAAACTCCGGTCTCTGTGATCAGCACAAATGCGGAGCTTTTGCAGCGGGAGATCGGGGAAAACCGCTGGCTGGAAAATATCCGCTATGAGAATCAAAGGATGACGTAGATCGTGCGCAGCCTGCTCGATCTGCTTCGCGCCGAGAGTGCGCAGCCTGTGATGGAACGCGTGGATCTGGGACGGCTTGTTATGGCCGGCACTCTGCCCTTT
>JAJBVF010000362.1 GCA_020859965.1 Clostridiales bacterium | reverse complement strand
TTAGGAATCAGCACCGTAGAGATAATGTTGGTCGGGTGCCGATTCACTCCCATGCGATCCGTCGTCTCATGGCCGCTGCGCGGGGTTGCCAGCATATGCGGACAGAAGCGATGGAAATCGGGCGTGAGGAAGCAATCCGTCTGGGCAAACAGTACGTACACAATGATATCTGCTTCCCGGCACAGATCGTGATCGGAGAGGCACTCGCTACACTGAAAAGCGGGAAGTATGATGATAAGGATGTCGCGATCGCCATGGCAAAATACATTGGAGACTGCCGCCTGACACATTATACCGCGCTTTTGCGGAAAGCTCTGGACGATGCGGGATATTCTCATGTCCCAATCCTGACGAATGACGACACGGATTATCACAATATCCATCCGGGTTACAGGATAAGCCTGCTTGCCTCAATCAAGATTGCATTTTGCCTGCCGATGATTGACGAGCTGGAGGAACTGCTGCGCAAGATCCGGCCTTATGAAAAAGTGCCGGGAAGCGCAAACCAGGCGTTCGAAGCCGCTATGGATGAGCTGATCGGAGGACTGGAAAAGCGTGGATTAAACGGGGCACGGCACGGCTTCAAAAAGGCGATTGCGATCATGAAGGACATTGATTATGACCGTTCCAGACCGAAGCCGCGCGTGCTGATCGTCGGGGAATATCTGCTGAATTTCCATCCGGGCGCGAACCATGACATCGAGGACTATCTGGAGAAAAATGGCTTTGAGATCATAGAGGCGCGCATGACCGATGTCATTCAGAAGACCTATTTTTATCAGGATTCCCAGAATAAAGAGTATCATCTGGATAAACCAGTCACGGAGAAAGCCTGGCCGGCTACCGTAGATATGGTATTTAATCTGGCTCACAATGTGACCGATTCGATCGCGAAGGAACATCCGCTCTATGAGCGTGCCTGCCGTCTGCCGGAGCTGGTAAAAGCAAGTGATCCGATCATTCATCACACGTTTGACGCCGGAGAAGGAGTATTGATTCCGGGAGAAATCCTTCACCATGCCCAAAAAGGCTGCCGTGCATTTGTCATCCTGCAGCCGTTTGGCTGTCTGCCCAACCATGTGGTAGGACGCGGGATTTCCAAGAAGCTCAAAGAGCTTTACCCGGATGCACAGATTCTTCCGCTTGACTACGATCCGGACGTCAGCTTTGCAAATATTGAGAATCGTCTGCAGATGCTGATCATGAACGCGAAGGGAGACAGCAAGGTCAGCGGTGGCACAACTGCGGCGGCAAAAGGGAAAAAGCACGGAACGCACAGCGAAAAACTGGCGACAGTCTGAAAACTATGTCTCTCTGGTATCACTAAATTTAAAGATGTCGGGGTCAAAAGCCCCTACAGTATATGATGCCTACGGATTTCTTCGCACTTCGTGCTTTCGAAATCCTGAAAACATTCGGAATCCGTTCATTTTGGCTAAAATATTAGCCAAAATGGCTACTTCCTCATGTTTTAAGCGGTTGCCAGGTGCCAGTGGCACCTGTTTGGCAACGACCGGAGCGGTAGCGGAGACATAAAGTCAAGAATCTGAGCGTAAACGCTCGATTCCTGACTTTCGACCCTGGCATCATTCAAATAAAACAGAAAGGAATTACAATTATGGCACAGAATCCAATCGTTACGATCACAATGGAAAACGGCGATATCATGAAGGCGGAGCTGTATCCGCAGATCGCGCCGAATTCCGTAAACAACTTTATCAGCCTTGTTCAGAAGGGCTTTTATGACGGCCTGATCTTTCACCGCGTGATCAGCGGCTTTATGATTCAGGGCGGATGCCCGCAGGGAACCGGAACAGGCGGCCCCGGCTATTCGATCAAAGGAGAATTTGCGCAGAATGGATTCAAAAATGATCTGAAACATGAGCCGGGCGTACTTTCGATGGCGCGCGCGATGCATCCGGATTCCGCCGGCAGTCAGTTTTTCCTGATGCATAAGGCTGCTCCGCATCTCGACGGATCTTATGCGGCATTTGGAAAAGTGATCGAAGGTATGGAGATCGTAAATAAAATAGCGGAGACGCCTACGGATTATCGTGACCGTCCGCTGACGCCGCAGCGCATAGCATCGATGTCCGTGGATACCTTTGGCGTAGAATATCCGGAGCCGGAGAAGGCTTAAGTTATCATCCTGCAGGTCGGCTCGGAAGGCGCGAAATGATTCAGGTGGAAAAGAGTACGATACACTTTTATTCCCACGAGCAACGAGCCAAGTAGTTGGAGTCATAAGGAATCCGTCGGCATAGCCGACACCTTATGACATAGCTTGCCAGATATTTGGCGGTGCTGGATGTCCAGTGGACATCCGTTTAGCACAGAGCGAAGAAAAAAGAGCAGGAGACAAAAAACATCTCCTGCTCTTTTGACCATTGTACATAAGAATGCGAAAGAAATCCAACTGTTTCATCATTCAGTTGGGTCATCATCCGATTGTGTCAAATCATCATCCGCTGAATCTTCTTTTTCGACTGACGGATTGACTGACGGATCTGTCTGTGCCTCCGCAATGGCTTCCGGTTCGGAATCTGCTTCGACTGCAGCGTTAGTGTCTGATTCTTCCGCTGCGTCCGTACTGCTGTCTTTTCGTGCTGCTCCTTTATACATGGACCAGACTGCATTGCCAACCAGCACTCCGCCTGCTACTGTGAAAAAAATGATAAAAATCACAATAACAGTCGGATTCATTTCCATGTTATCCATATCTTTAAAGAGCTGCCAGGCTGTATACAGGAGGTAAAGCCCTGCTACAGCGTATAATCCTTTTCGCAATGATTCTCTGTCCATTTTCTTCCTCCGGTGTTCGATGGCGTTTATTCAATATAACTGTTCAATGCCCTCGCGTCTGTTACCTGCTGTAATAAGTTTGCTTCCGGCATCATCTGATCTCGATCGTCCATGTATTTTTGTATGTGCTATGCCCATCAAGTCCGATCAGATCTGACTGACAGGAAAGATCTTCGATAATTCCATCACGGGATGGCAGGGAAGTCCATGGCTCTACGCAGACATAAGGAGCTTCTTTCTCCGGCATATGCCAGAACCCAATGTATGTGAAATCGGGATAGTGTACAGTGACACTGCGCTTTCCCTTATCACTGGCAATGGTCACAGTCTTTGGTGCGTGCTTCAAAACAACCGCGTCATGGTCAAACAGATCGTGCCGCAGCGGGATCCGCCTGTCCTGCTCCAGCGGATACAGCGCATCCTGCCCGGTCAGAAAGCAGGTATCGGTGAATCCCACCCGGTAAGGATGTGACGGACGGTCAAATTCCAGATAATAATCTTCAAAAGAAAGTCCATCTTCCATTGGTACACAAAATCCCGGATGTCCGCCTACAGCAAAATACATCCGCTCGTCTCCTTTGTTTTCTACAGAAGTAGTAATAAGCAGCTTTTTGCCCTCCAGAGTATATGTGATCCGATAAGTAAAATCGAACGGATATTGTTCTTTGAGATCCGCATTGCTATCCAGCCGGAAGGTCATATAAGTGCTATCCAGACACGGTGCGCCGGATTTTGTCTGATCATTTCCATCGCATGATGTCTCACACACGGGAGACTCCAGAGAAAGCGTGTGGTATTTCAGAAGACCATGAATCTTCATGTGGAATTGCTTCCCATCCAGAGTATAGGTTTCCTTTGTCATCCGTGCGATGTACGGGAAAAGGTTCGGCGCTTTTCCGCTCCAGATTGCCGGATCCGCCTGCCAGAGGTATTCTGTACCGTCTGCGCTCCTGACAGACTGCAGCTCCGCCCCCGCATCGGAAGCGGTCACAGTCAGGTATTCGTTTTTGATCGTATATTCCATAACGTATTTTCTCCTGATAATTTCTTAAAATTTTCCGACCGTGCGACCGCAAACCGGATCCGTTTCCATAAGGATCGCTGTTGCTCGTACAGCCTGGAATTTTTCTTTTAGTATAAGCAGAAAAACGGAAAAATGCAAGCAAAAGAAAATCAGAATGTAGTATATATA
>JAJBVF010000189.1 GCA_020859965.1 Clostridiales bacterium | reverse complement strand
GTCATAAGGATTGCCAGCTACGCGAAAGCTTCCTTATGGCGCCATGAATCCCGATATTGAGAACACTTTTACGATAACTGCCGGGACAGCCGAAGACCAACACTTCCGCTGCCCCGGCATCGGGAATCTGTTCAATCTGTTTTTTTGCTTTTACTCACAGATCGTATGTTTTTACTTTGCGAGCGCTGCATCCTTCTTTGCGTTTGCCGCACGATATTCGGGAGCATATTTCTCCACATTCGTCAGAATAACCAGAACAAGGATGATCACGCCGAAGATAGCGCCCATATAAGTATAGTTGAACTGGATTGCGTTAACCGCCGACGCACTCTGCACTTCCGCCGTCGCATCATAGCCTGCAGACGCCAGAATCCATGCACACATACCGGAGCCGAAGCCCATACCAATCTTGGACCCAATCGACTGAGCGGAGGAAATCAGACCTTCCGAACGCATACCGAATTTCCAATAACCATACTCAACCACATCCGGAACCAAAGCGAACACCGCGCTCAGCAACGGACCGGCACCCAGGGAACGGATAACGACACCAATAATGATCCATGTAGTATTTGTACCTGCAAGTCCCGCGATCACAAAACCGATGATCAGAAGCACCGCGCCAATTTCCAGGAAGAACTGTTTGGACCATTTGTTGGAAATGGCGGGCATCAGAAGCAGAATAATAATGCCAGGCGCCTGTCCGGCTGCGATCAAAGTAGACATAAACATCGGGTTACCCAAAACCGCATTGCAGAAGTATACCTGCGCCGCAATCGCGTTCGCATTCATCAGCAGACTGAACACACCGATGAGAAGCAGCAGCCAGAAATATTTGTTCTTTAATACTGACGGAAGCTGTTCTCCGATGGTCGGCTGCGGACCCGCATCGACTTTTCCGCCTGCATCTCCATCTGCCATTCCAACCTCTTTGTTGCAAAGACCTGAGATCAGGATCAGAACACCGGCGATCAGGCCCAGAATAATACTTGACCAATGCCAGCCGAGTGCCAGAACAAGCGGTGTGATCGCTGAACCGGCGATCAGGCCGATGATGTTGTTGCCCACTGCAGAGAAAGTCGCCAACATCGTGCTGTCCTGCGGATCACGCGTCATCAGCGGTAACATGGCTGTATTTGCGATACCAAAAATCGTATAAACGATTACGGACATAAAGATATAAGTCACATACGCATAAACAAGTTTTGTGCCCTCAGCAGCCCCTGCAGGCACATGCATCAGTAATACAATGCCCAACAAGGTCAACGGTCCGGATAGGATCAACCAGGGTCTTGCCTTGCCCCATTTCGTATTTGTCTTGTCCACAACCATACCCATCAGCAGGTCGCTGGCACCGTCAAAGACACGGCATACCACGAACATAGTACCGATCGCCGCAGCGCCCATCAGTGCGGTATCCGTATAGTAACTCAGCAGGAAAGCGGCGCCAATCTGGCTGAAAATATTTCCACCGCCCGTGCCGAGACCATACAGGGTTTTACGCCATAATGGGACTTTTTTGTTTGCGTTCATTTGCAAAACCTCCTTCTTTTGTTGGTGATAGATTCAAGCTAACCGTTCCATCTCGATCACGATCGGCTTCTTTTAAAATCTAAACAAATTATAAATTATACAAGATTGACAAGCAATTCGATTTCCGGTACAATCTATTCCAGAACGGAATTGTATAATATACCCGTTTTTTTCAATTATATAACGTTTTGCTTTGTGAGGTTTGTCGATATGAACATTGAATATTTTCGTGAATTTACGGTCCTCGCTGACTGTTCCAACTATCTGGAGGCTGCTGACCGTCTTTTTATCGGACAGTCCACGCTCTCTAAGCATATCATTTCCATGGAAAAAGAACTGGGGGTCCCGCTGTTTGAGCGCACTTCCCGGAAGGTCGCTCTGTCCAAGTACGGGAAATTACTGCTCCCTTATGCCAATACCATTGTCCAGACGCAGTATGGCTATTCCTCTGCGCTGCAAAATGAGCTGGAATCCGAGCGCGGCCGTGTAACAGTCGGGACGATTTCCGCTACTGCAAAATACGGGATTACCAGTCTGATCGCAAGCTTTAAGAGAAAATATCCCAGCAGCAGCATTCAGATGTTCGAAGGAGACCCTGACGACCTGGCATCTCAGCTGAAGGAACGAAAATGCGATGTGATCTTCGCACACCTTCCGGAACGCAACCTCGCCGATATATCCTTTGAAAAAATTCACTATCTGGATGATTCTCTGGTCTGCATTCTTCCCAGGAGCCATCCTCTTTCCGGGAAAAAAGAACTGCCTCTGGAGCAGCTTCGCGATGAGACATTTATCGCACTCGCGGAGAACGCAACAGTACATCAGCTGATTCTGGACTGCTGCTACCGCGTTGGTTTTTCTCCGAAAATCGCTTTCCTCTGCCACCGCGTGGACAGCGTTCTGGATCTGGTCACAAAAGGGATGGGGATTGCGATTCTGGCCGAGTATATGACAAACCGGCCGGAAGACGGCAATTTCCCGGAAAATGCACCCTTTGCGACCGCCAACCTGCTGCCTCACACCACGATATCCGTCGATCTTTGTTACCGGAAAGATGACGACCTTTCCCCTATGGCAAGGCATTTCGTTGATCTGGTGAAAGATACCGTTTCTTCCAGAACATAATTCTGTTTTGAAATAGTTTTTTCTTGCGATCGCAGTTGAACAAAAACAGCCAAATGCAAAAATGGTGGGGCCTGTGTTTCAAAGCCTCCTGCCTCACCATTTCTTTAAAATTCCATTTTAGAAAATATTATTTCTTCAAATTTTTTCTCTCAGCCTCTGTAGATCTGCGCCGGGTTGTAGACAATGTTTCCATGCCCTGGCCGCACTTTTTCCAGTGCGCGCAGGCCCTGATCTCCTCCAAACTCCATCGGAAAGCCCCCAGCCTCCCCTGCAAGAATCTGCTCACAGACATGAATATTGTCAGAAATCACTTCTGTAGAAAGTACACCGTCTCCATGGGAAGCCAAGACCTTATCACATCTTCCATCCAGCTTTTTCCTGAGCCGGCACAGGCTCTCCCGATATTCTTCAACCGTGGTCGAATAATCCTGAAACAAAAATGTAAAACTGTTGCAGGCATCTCCAAGCAGCACCGTCCGCTCCTCCGGGAGCAGCATCACCACACTGCCGCGGGTATGCCCCGGGCAGGCGTAAATCTCCACCGAAATTCCTCCCAGATCAAAGCAATCCCCTTCCTTCAGATCGTGCCAGTCTGTAATCGGCACCACCGGAGTAAAATCTTCCTCCGTTACCCGATCACCGCCGGACATCATCCACAGACCACTCTTCCGAAACTCCCAGGTACAGTGTTTCTCATAAATATATGCATCCTCCTGATTGATATAAACCGTATCCGTCGGAAACTCCGAAGCACCCATCGCATGATCTACATGACCATGCGTCAGCAGCACATCAAGAGGCTTGTCAGTCAACCGGTCAATCAACGGCTTCACAAATCCAATCCCGCTGCCCGAATCCAACAGCGCTGCACGCTTCTCTCCCTCGACCAGATACATCAGCTCCGTAGAAAATGCAAAGATCCGCGTGATGTGCGCACTGACCCTTTCTGTTTTAAACTCTGAATTGATCATGACCGTCATCCTCCCTAATGTTATTCTGTTATTCCGTTATTCCGTTCTTTCAATTCTATCTCTTCATTTTCCCATCTATCCGGAGCCTGTGATATCTATCACTATACCACATCGCTCCACACATTGCGAAACCTCAGATATCCACATGCAGTCGTCAGATTGCAGGGGATGTCTGAGGCAAAATAAGTGACATTGGTGCGGCTTGCCTTGCTATAAAATCTTTTTACGCCGCCCGATCCTCTTTTCGCTTATTTGAAGCAACTGCTCTTCTCTTGATCTGGAACGCGTCGAACCACATCACGGCCAGCATGATCGCACCCTTTGCAATGTACTGATAATAAGTGTTCAGACCGGCAAGCTGCATAC
>JAJBVF010000314.1 GCA_020859965.1 Clostridiales bacterium | reverse complement strand
TCTTCTCCTGCGCAAAGTCGCGGGACATCAGCGTCTCGTGTGTGCTAATAAACTACAGTCCGTCCACATTCGGCGCATCCCCATAGGTACGGGCCACATAAACATGGCGTTCCGCAAAGCCCGCGGTATTTTCGTCCATCCCTGCAATAGTTCCCGCACCATCCGAAGAAGAATACAGGAAAGAATCATCCGCCAGCTCTCCTTCCACCATTGCCGTCACCACACATCCGACCATCTGCTCTGCATGATCAAATGCGATCTCCTGCTGCAGCTCCATCAGTTCTTCCTGCCAGCGCAGTTTTGTCTCTTCCTCATGCTGCCCCGGCATGGAAGCTGCCGGGGTATCCTCTTCCTGCGAATAGGTAAAAACACCCAGACGATCGAATTCCATCTCATCAATAAAATCCATCACTTCTTCATGCTGCTTTTGTGTCTCTCCCGGAAAACCGGCGATCAGCGTTGTACGCAGCACGATATCCGGAATGTTGTTTCTCAGGTTTTCAATAATTGCAGTCAGATCCGCGCGTGTCGTGCGGCGTCCCATACGCTTTAATACCGCATCGGAAGCATGCTGAATCGGAAGATCCAGATAATGGCAGATCTTTGGCTCCCGTCTCATTACTTCGATAAGCTCATCATAAATTTCCTCCGGATAGCAGTACAGAATGCGGATCCAGCGAATTCCGCTGATCTTACAAAGTGCCTCCAGAAGCAGGTGCAGACACTTATGACCATAGAGATCGACACCGTATACCGTCGTCTCCTGCGCAACCAGAATCAGTTCCTTCACTCCCTGCTCCGCCAGACGCTCTGCCTGCGCGATCAGTTTCTCCATCGGCACACTCCGATATGGGCCGCGAAGCTTCGGTATAATGCAGTAGGTACAGTGCTTATCACACCCTTCGGCTATCTTCAGATAAGCGTAATGCCCGCCTGTCGTCACCACACGATTGTCCTGCGGCTGAGGCAGATAGCTGAGCGTCTCCGTCTCCAGACTTCGTGCTCCGCCCAGTGCCTTCTCAATCGCCGGTACAATTTTTTCGTAGGCAGTCGTGCCGAGCACAGCGTCTACCTCCGGCAGTTCATCCAGAATCTCTTGCCGGTAGCGCTGTGCCATACAGCCGGTAACAAGCAGAGCCTTGCAGCTTCCGGATTTTTTATATTCTGTCATTTCCAGAATGGTCTGAATACTCTCGTCCTTCGCATCATTGATAAAACAACAGGTGTTTATAATAATGATATCCGCTTCTGTCTCATCATCCGTAATGGCATAGCCATTCGCCGTCAGCAGACCAAGCATTTCTTCTGAATCGACAAGATTTTTATCACAACCGAGTGAAACAAACATGATCTTCATCATTTCGTCTGATCCTCACTCTCACTCTCGTTTTTATGCTCTTCTGCGTTACCAGGCTGTCCGGCAACTGCTCTGTCAATGTCCGGCTGAACGTATGCATCCGAATGTCCATCCGGCTGCTGCTCAGCGGCCACGCCTGAATTTGCAGTCTCCCGAACCGCCACATCAGTCCCCGAAGGTTCCTGTATAACCGTATCCGCGACCGATTGGCTTTCGTCCTCCATGACAATATCCGAAGAGGTCATCCCCGCCTGAGCTTCACCGGATTTCCCATCTGTATCCTTCATCGGGCCGGCTTCTACCGTCTCCGCATCATTGATCACAACTTCCGACTGCTTCTTTTCCTTTTTTCTGGCCTTCTTTTCCGCTTTCAATGCGTCAGCCTTTTCCCACTCCGCCTTGATCAGTGCTTTCACATCCACACCGGGATTTTTCCTCTGTATCTTCTCAAGCTTTTTCGTCCGAAAAGAGATGCAGAACAGGCCAAGCAGATTAGTGGTACCGTCCAGGATCAGACAAATGCCGATATACAAAAGCATCTGTTCATCTTTCTTAAATGGGAAAACCAGCAATACGATGCCGAGCGCAATGATGATCAGCGCTCCGATCACTCCCAGATACCAGTGTCTGATGAACAGGCGTTTCATACTGACTGCGCTCTGTATCTTAACGATCGCACCAAGAAGCAGAACTGTCGCCATAGCAAAAGGAAGCACCATTCCCAGAAACTCCGGGGTCAGCAAAATAAAGACGCCAAATGCCACAGCGATGATCCCGATCACAAGATCAAACTGCAAGTAGCCTTCCTGCCGTTTATTTCCTGTGAAATAAATCACCCCATATGTCGCCCCAACCACTATCATAATGATGCCAAGCCCTTTACCGATCTTTTCAATAGAAAGCGATGGCCACAGCAAAAGTACGATCCCGATCGCCACATAGAGGACGGAAAGGAAAATATAGCTTCTGCTGAATTCCTTTACCTTTTTCAATGCAGTTCCTCCGTAATTACGATAAGGATCTGACGCGAACTATCTGATTATTCTGCGACAGCTCCTATTCGACAATCATCGTTTTTCATCAATCCTCTTCGCTCTTATCCTCACCCGGAAGGATCCGGATCTGTCCGGTATAAAGCTCCTCTACGGCCTTTGACAGCGGCTTGGAAACCGTAAATGCCCGCATATCCTCTCCGGCTTTCGACTGACGCGCGATGATCTGACGCGCCCGCTTGGAAGTCGCCATCACGATGGAATAGCGGCTGTTGACCACAGGAGTCTCACCTTCCTCTACCTCACTGTTTACTACATTCATTAAATCAGAATACGATGGATGCAACATAGCTCTCATTCTCCTTTCTCACTATCTGAAAACTTATTATATGAAATGTAACTATTTAAAAGCCTGCTGTCCGGGAGCGCACTCCCTGCTCCTGGATGCCAAAAACTCCAGTCCTTCCCGGATCTGATTTGTAAAATCCAGGTTTCTCTTTATCATATTATGCTGACTCTCGATCAGGTGATGAAGTTCCTCCACTGCCCGGTCGAGGTCATCATTAACAATCATATAATCATATTGATCTACATGCTTTGATTCCTCCACAGCCTGTGTCAGTCTCTGCTGAATGATCTCTTCCGGCTCAGTACCTCTGCCGCGAAGCCTTTTTACCAGTGTATCCGTATCCGGCGGCATTACGAAAAGCATCAGGATATCCGGATTCTTTTCCTTCACCTTAAGAGCTCCCTGCTGCTCGATTTCCAGGATCACATCCCGTCCCTGCTCCAGCTGCTCTTCTACATAATCCTTCGGTGTGCCATAATAATTATCACAGAAACTGGCGTATTCAATAAGCCTGTCCTGCTCGATCAATGCTTCAAACTCTTCTCTGGTCTTAAAAAAGTATTCCCTGCCATCGGCCTCGCCTTCTCTCGGCTGCCTTGTAGTCGCTGAAATAGACAACGCATACTGGCCATATCGTGTAGTCAGAGCTTTCATCAGTGTGCCCTTCCCGACTCCGGAATATCCGGATACTACGATCAGGATTCCCTTCCTGTCCATATCTAGTCTCCCTTCGGTTCCCGCTTTTCCATATCATCCGGCAAAGGTTCTCTGTTCGGCTCAGAATCTGCCGGAGCCATGCGTCTGACCGTCGGCAGCAATCCAAGCCGCCGCGCAATGGTATCCGGCTGTACAGCAGAGAGCACGATCTGCTCCGTCTCCATGACGATCACGGCCTTCGTCCGCCGCCCCTGCGTTGCGTCGATCACCCGCTGCTGCTCCTTCGCATTCTGCACCATCCGTTTGATCGGCGCCGCATCCGGATTGACTACAGCAATCACCTTTTCTGTATTCACAAGATTCCCAAAACCAATGTTTACAAGGTCTGCCATTCTGCTTCCTCTTTCCACTGCAGATAAATCTGCATGGCCCGACTTACTGTTTTGCTGTTGTTTGGAACTGTTATTCTATGTTTTGGATCTGCTCGCGCACCTTCTCTATATCTGTCTTAAGATCAATGGCGATATTGGATGTCTCCAGATCGTTTGCCTTGGAAAGGATCGTATTGGCCTCGCGATTCATCTCCTGCGCGATAAAGTCCAACTTACGTCCGACCGCCCCTCCTGCTGCAAGTGCTGCCTGCATCGTATGGATG
>JAJBVF010000068.1 GCA_020859965.1 Clostridiales bacterium | reverse complement strand
ATCCAGGTATCGGCGCGATCCGAATCTTCTGATACCCCGGCGCGGCCGGCCGTACTCCAAGTGTGACTGAAGGGAGCTCGTGCAGAATCAAAGATCCCCACGCATGACATTCGCTCCTTGCATAATCCTCCGCCTCTACGCAGGTCGTACAATGCATATTTATCATATTTCTCCAGGTATTCCAGCACTGATCCGTATAGGCGTAAAGATCTGTTTTTTCCAGAGCGCGGAACAGATAATACCTCATCGCCACCGTACACTGCACATAACCAGGCTCGTTGATCGTTTTTAATAAATTCGTCTTTCCCTGTTCCGGATCGATGGTATCCGTAAGAATGGCAAACACCTGACAGTGCTGACTGTACTCCTCAATGCCGGGGCCATCCTGCAGCATTCCATTGGACCCCACACAGTAGTTTCGTACAGCCTCTTGCGCCTTCCCGGCCCGCAAGCGGTAGAGCTTCGCCTCTTCCGCACGACCAAGGAAATCAGCCAGATATCCCGCGTGCTGCAAGCCATAAATATAGAGAAGCGTCTCCATCGTCAACGGTCCTTTGAGTCCGGCAGGCGGCATGCCGCTGGTGTCGTTCCACTCAGTAGCCCAGTCAATGAAGGACCAGAACCTGGCCTCCATGTTCACGCCGCCGATTTTTTCCACATAGCCTTTCTTTGTCAGATGACGCTCAAAATAGTGCAGAACCTGCTCGATCACCGGCATGTGCGCCGCCACCAGCTCCCGGTCGCCGAAGTACATCATATGGTCATAGACCATCAGGATATAATAAATCGAAAATCCGGGGATTACATTGGTATTGCAGTTCGGGTAGCAGCAATTTAAAAGCCCGTCATAGCGCTGAGAACGCCTCAGATCGTCCATGCATTTTCTGGCCAGCCGGTCATCCGCGCTTACAGAATACGTGTACAGAATCTGGGCTCTCGCATCCATGATATACTGCAGCTGCTCATAGAACGGACAGTCCTCATAGGTCTCGTGCATGCATCGCCTCAGTGTCCGCTCACTGATCTCCCAGACAGCGTCCAGGGACGAATCCGAGGTCTGTACGGACGCGGACACTTCCAGCGGATATCCGGTTTCCTCATAATCCAGGCTGTGAAAAATCAATTCTTTCTCTCCGGTCACAATCCGCAGGCGGACAAAACGGAAGGTCCGGAACCAGTAGGGTTCGTAAATTTCATATTCTTCTTCCGTCCCATGACCGAACAGCCTGTAAACATCCTCGTACCCCTGCAGATGTCCATGGGCAGAATCCGTCCGGTCTGCCTTGACCGGGATTTTTTCCGGCCCGACCACGCCCTCCTGCACATATGCCTCTGAATAAAACAGCGATACCACTGCGCCTTTCCCGCCCAGAAAAGCTGCGCTGATATAACCGGTCATCTCCTCGCCCGCATCCAGCTCCACCACCGTTTCGGTGTACGCGGGAATGACAAGCTTCCTTTCTCCTCTCAGGAATGCTCTCCAGTCTTCAGCGGAGAATTCGATTTGTCCCACGGTCATATCATTATTCGCCGTCACATTATTCTCTATCTCATTATGTGCTGGCTCCTTGCGAGTCGTTATGTTTTGTGCCCACGTCTGTACAGTGAGTGCAGACACATTCCCGGCCTTGCGCAAAGGTTCCTCCGATTTGCGCTGAATATCAGAAACTCTGCCGCAATTACCACAATTATCATGCGAGGTATGCATCACATCCCGAAAGCATCGTTTCTTTCTGTACAAATACGGAATCGTCCTGGGCTTCAGGTTCCCCGGACTGACTGCCTCCGCTACATCCACCTTTCGATAAGGAACCGCCGGGTTCCACGTACTGTCGTCATACCAGGAAGTCTTCCATCCGAAAAGCTCCGGATTTCCTGAAGCCTTTTCATGAATATAGAGCGGGGCAAACCGCTCTTCTTCCCGGTAAAAAGTCACGTCCCGGTCTATATGACACTTCCATGTGGCATCCGCCTGCAGATCATATCCATTACCGGCCGTATCCTGTACTTCCCCGGTTACATACAAACCAGGGATGGGGGTTCTTATCATCCCATGATTCCCTATTGAAGGCTCCTCCGGGTATCGAAGTACAGAAACACCAATAATATTTGTCCCCTGCTTAAGATACGGCAAAAGGTCCACCGTATCATAAAACCATACCTGACGGTCGCCGCGGCTCGGTCCGAACTCTGTCAGGCGGCCATTCACATAAAGCTTATATCGGGTATCCGCGGAGATACGAATCGCCCCCGCAGCCGGTTTTTCTTTCATATCAATTTTTTTACGAAACAACATTACCCGGGGACACTGCTTATCCTCAGCATCCCAGTCCGGGCTCCAGATCCAGTTGGAATCCTTCAACCATTCCTTCATCTGCTCGACAGTCTCCTATGTTCCCATATTTTAATTGAAATGCGGATTTTCTACACATTTCTCATAAACTCTCACGCCTGCTTTGCAGGCACCACTAAATATAAAAGTCGATTGCTCCGTGCTTTGCACTCACGCAATCACTGTATATTCATTTGTTAACACAATATCTACCGGCCACCCATTTTCCCAGAGCCACCGCCGCGAAAGAAGCGAAATAAGAAGCGACAAACATGATCGGCCAGCTATGTGCGACCCCCTGCAGCCATTCTCCCAGCTGCGCCTCGGCTGGTATCGATTCATTGTAAAAAATATTAGCAGCTGATACCACCAGTGTGCTGCAGGTATTCAAAATCAGCGACGGCAGAATATTATCTACGAGTTTATAAGAAATAGTCCCATTTTTCAAGCCTGTTTTTTCTGTAAGCTTTTCCGACCACTGCGTATAAGGAAAAAGAATGCTGGCCGCCATAATGACCAGCGTAATCATCGACCATGTCCGGAAAAGGATGGAAAAATTCAGATCCAGACCTTCCACAAATACCGATACCAGCGCCATGATGCCGCCCATCGCAATGGAGAGTACCACCGCTACCGTTTCCCCATAATAGCTTTTAAACATCATCCCTGCATTTCCTCCATGCACAGACCCCAGGTCTGTAATTCCTTTACAAAACAATACGAATCTTCTTTTTCCTCAATCTTCACGAACAGGTCACCCGAGAGATCGAGCGAGAGAATGTCCAGAATTGATTTCCCGTTCACCATACATCTTCCTGAAGACACTTCTACTTTTCCGTCATAACGGTCTGCAAATCTCACAAACTCTTTCACTTTATAAATAGAATCAAGCCGTATTTTCATTGTCATACGAAAATGCCTCCCCCGTTCTAAAGATCAAGTTTAAAATTTTCTTACAAGTTTCTGAATATCCTGCGCATGCCGCCTGTCCCCGCCATGAAGGCGAAGCACAGATAGCACACAGGTCTTTGCTGCCATAATCAAATGATTATGGCAGCAGTCCGGCGCAAAATGACAAATGATTTCGCGGCCAGTCTTTCATCCTCGTAAAATTTCCTGTCACTCCGAGGCAGTCCTTAGTCCTCATAAAATCTCATATCATCCCACACCCGCATCAGCTCTGTCCGGTCCAGACGTGCGGTCTTGCACTCTCTGTCAAAAATGCGCACCGGTGAATCGTATCCGGCAAACCGCAGCCACTCGGGATTGGGATCTCCGGTCTTTGCAAACCGCACCCAGGAGCCGTGTATCTCGTCGATCAGCTTCTGAATCATCTCCCGGGACTCGTCCTTAAACACAAATTGGCTGAACTGAAAATCCATGTTTCCGAAGGAAAGCGGAAGCTCAAATGCGTGGGATGCCAGCCATCCGGTTTCCCAGCCGGATTTGGTGATGCATTCATAGCGGTACATCCAGACATCCTTCGTGTATTTTCTCTGTGCCTCCGCTACCTTGATCGACGGCATCTGGAATGCGTAATCGGTTGCGAACGCAATAAACGGGTACGCGCCCTCCTGCTCAAAATGCTCCTCCATCGGCGGCACAGCGCTCATGGAAAATTCCTTCTGTGCCTTAAATTTTGTGAATCGATCATTTACCGACGGATGATAATAATCAATCACCCG
>JAJBVF010000467.1 GCA_020859965.1 Clostridiales bacterium | reverse complement strand
GCGCGTTTATTTGCGGCACGGTATATGATTGGGATGGGAAAACTGGCGCGGGCTGTTTGTACTGTTGCAATGGTGGATGTTATTGCAATATGTCCAGCGAAAACCAAGAGGAAAGCCTTCCGGAAAACACTGCATTATAACCACGGCGTGCGAGAGAGCGGCTGTAACTTTAATGCAATGACAATATAACAATGAAGCAATAGGAGAAACATAATGGCTTATGAACCGGGCGGAGTCGGCACTCTTGCCGAACTTACCGAGTTTTATCGTAGCATGAAGATTGATACTTCGACGATAGAACTCATGAACCAAGTAAACGATATTCTTTCGGACATTCCGTTCCGTGAAGCAAACTCCATCAAGGGCCACGAAACGCGCGTCCGCACCGGCCTTCCCGACGTCTACTTTAGGCGTCTGTATCGCGGCACTCCGCTTTCGCGGTCCCAGTACAGCCGCGTTGTGGAAGGCGTCGGCATGCTTGAAGCCAGGATGGAATTGGACGTCAAGGAAAAGGAACTCTACGGCGCGACCTTCAACGCCTATCGGCTGCAGGAAGGCAAGGCCTTTATGGAAGCCCTGCGGCAGAAAGCCGCCGAGCTCATGTTCTACGGCGACCATTCCACCTTGGCTGACGAGTTTGACGGCTTCGCCACGCGCTATAACGACCTCGGCAACCCGCATGTCGTTGATGCCGGCGATGGGGAAGACGGGGAAAACACCTCCATGTACCTCGTGGCCTGGGGACCGGATACCGTACACGGCCTCTTCCCCAAAGAGTCCATTGGCGGGCTCAAGCATACCGACCTTGGCATGTATGTGACCACGGACTCGGAAGCGCGGAAATTCGAAGTCTTCGGCGACCTCTGGAGCTGGAACGTCGGCCTCGCCGTCCGCGACTGGCGCGCCGTGGTGCGCATCTGCAATATCCCTGTGGACAAGCTGTATGAAGACCGCGTCATTGCGGGCAGCGACAGCTCGACCGGCGCACAGCTGAACGAAGATTATATCGACTTCCGTAAGCTCGTCATCCAGGCGAAAAACCTTATTCCGAATCAGTATCGCAACCGTACGGTTCTGTACTGCAACGAAGAGGTTATGACCGCGCTGGAAGTGCAGGCGTCGGATACCAAGAATGTTCATCTCCATTATGGAGAATACTTCGGCTCGAAAAGCATTCCGTTCATCCACTCAATACCTATCCGGCAATGTGATGTAATCAAGAATAACGAGCCGAAGGTTAGCTAATTAAGAGAGTACATCATGAAAGCCTTAGAGTTTAGCCAGGGGGAAAGATACGGCCTGCTAACCGTTCTTCAAAGGGCGGGGCATGACAAATGGGGCTCTATCACCTGGAAATGTTTATGCGATTGTGGCAACCTAACTGAGGTGGCCGGAGGTCATCTCCGTAGAGGGAGCGTGATAAGTTGTGGCTGTAGAAAGCGTACGGATAAAAACAATCCAAATTATAAGCACGGACTGCATCGACACCCACTGTACACTGTTTGGCAAGGTGTGCGTCAACGCTGTAACGACAAAAATGCTATAAATTATGTTAATTACGGCGGGCGCGGAATAACCATCTGCTCCGAATGGGATAACTTTCAGGCTTTCTATGATTGGGCAATCGCCAACAACTATAAAAAGGGGCTGACCATCGAGCGCATCAACAATGACGGCCCATATGCTCCCTGGAATTGCAGGTGGGCGACTCGAAAGGAACAGTCTCGAAATATGAGGCAACGCCGCAATTCTTGCTGGATTACGGCTTTTGGAAAAACACAGACCTTATCCGAATGGGGCAAAGAAATAGGGATGCGACCTACGAGTCTCTGGTTGCGGATATTTCAATACCATTGGCCCGTGGAACGCGCCCTTACGGAACCTCTGAGGACTTGATCATAAACACATAGGGGATTACAATGATAATTGACAGCAATACTGTCTTTTTCGATGGCGCGACGAAAGACGGGAACAATGGTGGCCAGACCGAAAACGGCAAATCCGGCTGGGTGCCGCTGACCGGCTTTCTGAACCCCGGCCAGGTCGGCCCGATTCCGATTCACATTTCCTTGTCGGGCGGGCTGGAGAAGGACGAAAGCCTTGACTTCACGCTGAAACAGGCGGACAGCAAGGACGAAACGGGTGGAGAAGAAGCCGGCACCATGACCGTCAAGGGTCCCCTCCGGCCTGGCGGCACGGTTGCCTGGCGGTTTATCCCGCGCGGCGTGACCAAGCCATGGATGAAGCTGGAGTTCACGGCGTCCGTGACCACCAGCTCCGGCTCGGTTTTTGCCGCGATTGTCCGCGAAGACCTTACCGGCAGCTATCAGGATAATACGGACCTCTTGATTGATAAAGGCAGGCCGCAGTATCAGGCGACTGCCTAAGGTATGATAAGCCAAGGAAGAAATGACGGCGTTCTTTGCCAACCTCTATAACGAGCTAACATGTGAGTGCGGTATTAAGGCCCTCCTAGCCTTCGCGTGGTCGTTTATTCTAACAAGCGTGGGGTATCCTGAAACCGCCGTAATCGCGTTATTGTACCTCTTTGCCGCTGATTTCTTCCTTGGCTTTTCCCGCGCATGGCAGTCTCACTCTTTACGGGGAGATAAAATTTGCGCCGGTGCCTATAAACTTGTGGCGTATTGGGCTTCTATCGCAATCTTTGTTCAAGCTGATAGGGTGCTACTTAACGCATTTCCGTTTGATGTTTCATTAACTAACCTACTTATAGCATACCTTGGCGTGAATGAAGCCTTATCGTGTTTAACACATTTACAGTATTTTGGCTTGCCAGTACCGGAGTATTTCATAAAACGGCTTAGAAAATATAAAGAACAAGTAGAGATTACAGCAGATGCCGACCCTTCAAAGTCAAGTCGTTCGCGGTAAAAATCCACGTTTGCAACATTTACGGGAAGAGTCTCCCTATACACCAGGAACAAGAACCGGTCGGTATGATGATGCCGCCGCGCGTGGTTTATCCGCCGCATCGCGAACCCTTCTTGAGGGCGCAAGGCTTGAAAATGAAGCATTGGCGAATATCGGCAAAGGCTTAGGGGATCTGGGTAAGGTAGCGGAAAGATTCTACATTGGTCTTTCACGCGCCCAAGCAATAGAGTATTTAACGGATAGACAAGCAACAGCACAAGGTTTGCTATATAGCCCGAATGAAGATAATCCAGGGCTTTTGCGCCGTTTAGGGCAAAATGGTTTTAACGGTCACGAAATATACGCCAAGCATATGGAGGGCTATGACAGAGAGCGTAGTAAAAATATAACCCCACTTGCTAGGTATATGGCCGAGGCTAGAATCCAGGAATTTGATACAAAGGTTGCGACTCAGCTTCAGAATCATCAATATACGCAATATACCAATTGGCAAAATCAAGTTAAAGAGGCCGCGAAACAACAACAACACGATCGCGTTCTATCCGGCGATATGACGGATGTTACGGAAGGCCTAGGCTCCCTTATAAATATCAATACGGAACAAATGCGTAGTGCTGGTTATGCGGAAGAATATATTGTTGAACAAAATAAGCGGTTAATATCTGGAACTTTACGTCAGCGCGTTGAGGTACTAGGAAATAGCGGTGATATGGATAACGCGCGTAAAACGGCGGCCTATGGATTCGGTAAAGGCAAAAATACCATTAAAACACACCCAAATTTGCCGGAAGGGGTTGAGGTGTTAATTGAAAGGGAAGCCAAGGAGAAGGGGTACGACGATAGGTTTGTGGAATTCGCGAAGGGAGTTGCGTGGATTGAATCACGCGGCGATTCTAATGCCGTATCAAGGGCGGGCGCAAAAGGTATATTTCAATTAAGGGATATCACCTCGCGGGAAATGGGCGTTACCAATCCCTTTGATCCCACTCAAAATGTCGCTGGCGGCATGGGATATCTAAAAAAATGCTTGATATGGCCAGCGGAGATGAGCTGCTTGCGACCGTTTTTTATAACTATGGGCCAAAAAATGCAAAAGATTGGCTTGCGTCAGGTGGCGATCCTTCAA
>JAJBVF010000209.1 GCA_020859965.1 Clostridiales bacterium | reverse complement strand
GGGACGCTTTCATCTGGAGGAGGAAGCCCCGGCGGCAAAAGAGATTTTTCGGGTTGTGCGGGGGCTTCAGGAAGCCGAAGATGTTTTTTCCGGATTGCGGGGAAAGACCTTTGCGTTTTATCTGTTTGCTGAAGATTCCTCTTTTTTCGGCGTTGCACTGAGTGAGACGGATATGCTTTCAAACGGTTCTGTCTCGAACAGCACCGCGCAGGATACCGTCTTTCTGGAATGCGGCGGCTTTCTGACCCGGGAATATCTTTGTGCAGGGGTGTCGGAGCTGATCTTATCCGGCGAACAGGCGATTACGCTGCATCTGAAAGAGCAGCTTCCATATCTGCAGATTCCGATGGAGAAGCAGGACCGGCTTTTTGACTCTGCTATAGCTGCTTATCTGATCAATCCGCTGAAAGACAGCTACGATGAACAGGATATCGCGAAGGAATATCTGGCTTTGAGCGTTCCGTCCCGTGCGGAGCTTTTCGGCAGGGACAGTATAAAAAAGCTTTTGGAGGAGAAACCGGAGGAATTTTATCCGTATGCCTGCCGCCTGCCTCTTATCCTGCAAAAGGCACAGCCGATTATGCGCGAGAAGCTGGTTTCTATGGGAATGGCTTCCCTTTTTGATGAGGTTGAGATGCCGCTTGTCTTTACACTGGCGAATATGGAGCGGGAAGGGATCCGCGTACAGGCGCAGGAACTGAAGGTATATGGGGAACAGCTTACTGGACGTATTTCTGAGCTTGAATCCTCCATTTATGAGCAGGCAGGAGAGAAGTTTAATATCAATTCCCCGAAGCAGCTGGGTGTGATTCTGTTTGAAAAGATGCAGCTTCCGCATGGGAAAAAGACAAAAACCGGCTATTCTACGGCAGCGGATGTGCTGGATAAGCTGGCTCCGGAATATCCGATTGTCTCCGATATTCTGGAATACCGACAGATGACCAAGCTGAAATCGACCTATGCGGACGGTCTTGCGAATTATATTTCCGCAGATGGAAGAATTCACGGAAAATTTCATCAGACGATCACGGCGACAGGGCGGATCAGCAGTACGGAGCCAAACCTGCAGAATATCCCGATCCGGATGGAATTGGGGCGACTGATCCGCAAGGTATTTGTGCCGGATGAAGGATTCGTATTCCTCGACGCGGATTACTCTCAGATCGAGCTTCGGGTTCTGGCACATCTTTCCGGAGACGAAGATCTGATCCAAGCGTATCAGGAAGCGCAGGATATCCATACGACCACAGCAGCAAAGGTCTTCCATGTTGCACCGGAGGACGTCACACCGCAGCTGCGCCGCAATGCCAAGGCAGTAAATTTCGGCATTGTCTATGGCATCAGCTCTTTTGGACTGAGCCAGAATCTGAGCATTTCCAGAAAAGAGGCCCAGGAATATATTGACCAGTATTATCGCACTTATCCGGGACTGAAACGATTTCTGGATCAGACGGTAGAGGATGCGAAGCGTGATGGCTATGTGACGACTATGTTCGGACGGCGCAGACCGATGCCGGAGCTGAAGTCATCGAACTTCATGCAGCGCTCGTTTGGCGAAAGGGTCGCGATGAATGCACCGGTTCAGGGAACAGCGGCAGATATTATCAAAATCGCGATGAACCGGGTCGATACCCGTCTTCGCGAGCGACATATGAAATCCCGCCTGCTTTTACAGGTGCATGACGAACTTCTGGTCGAGACTGCGGTGGAGGAGCTGGAGGAGGTGCGGGAAATGATGGTGTATGAGATGCAGAATGCCGCACACCTGAGCGTTCGTCTGGAAGTAGATATTCACGATGGGAAAAACTGGTATGAAGCAAAATAAAGATGATCGGATCATCGGTATTACCGGGGGTGTCGGAGCCGGAAAAAGCACGATACTTTCCTATTTAAAAAATCAGTATGACGCTTACATTCTCGAAGCTGACGCGGTCGGGCATCAGGTGCAGCAGCCGGGAGAAGCCTGTTGGGAGAGGATCGTTTCTGCTTTTGGCGAGGAGATTCTGAGGGAAGATCGGACGATTGACAGAGGAAAGCTTGGTTCTATCGTGTATGCGGACCGGAAAAAGCTCGAACAGTTGAATGCGATCGTCCATCCCGCGGTAAAAATGCGGATTCTGGATGAGATCGCGCGGATACGGAAGTTCAAAACTCCCTCAGATAGTACAGGGCAGCCGTATCTGCCAGCAGAAGGCAAACATGCTGTTTCTGCAGAATGCAAAAGCGCAAATCTGCTGATTGTCATTGAAGCGGCGCTTCTTCTGGAAGCGAATTATGATGCGATCTGTGATGAAGTCTGGTATATTTTTGCCGACGAACAGACGCGTGCGGAGCGACTGATGCGATCCAGAGGGTATTCCCGTGAAAAAATAAAACAGATCATGGCGAACCAGTTAAGTGAAGAAGAATTCCGCCATCGCTGTGATGCAGTGATCGACAACAGCTGCAGTGATACAGCAGAAGCTTTTGCGCAGATTGATCGAATATTAAGCAACGGTATCTGATTGGATGTGGCAACTGTCAGCAGCTTGAATTTTATGATTGATTGCACCCTGGTTTTGTGATACTATGCCAAAGGCAGGAAAAGATGGACAGAAAATTTTTACATAAGGGTTGATAAAATGAATTTTTGCAGCATTGCCAGCGGCAGCAGCGGGAACTGTATCTTTGTCGGTACGGATCAGACCAGTGTGCTGATTGACGCGGGCATTAGTGGAAAGAAAGTAGCGGAAGGATTAAAAGAGCTGGACCGGAAGCCGGAGGAACTTGACGCGATCCTGATCACACATGAACATTCGGATCACATCAAAGGACTGGGCGTACTTGCCCGCAAGTATGGGATTCCGGTGTATTGCTCTCCTGGGACAAAAGAAACGATGCTTTCCGGTAATATGCTCGGAAAAGTAGATGAATCTCTGTTTCATGATGTACTTCCGGATAAGTATTTTCAGATCGGGGATCTGGAAGTCCTTCCGTTCCGCGTCTCACATGACGCGGCAGATCCTGTGGCCTACCGCCTTTGCCATGAGGAAAAATGCGTAGCAGTGGCGACTGATCTGGGGTATTATGACGATTATATTATTGAGCATCTGCAAAAGCTGGACGCGGTGCTGATCGAGTCGAATCACGATATCAATATGCTTCAGGTCGGCAGATATCCGTATTATCTGAAGCAGCGGATTCTTGGCCTGAAAGGACATCTGTCGAATGACAATGCCGGCCGGCTGCTCGGCGAGATCCTGCATGATGATATGAAGGCAGTAATGCTTGGTCATCTGAGTCTGGAGAACAATCTTGAGGATCTGGCGCTTATGACGGTAAGTGCGGAGATCACTTTGGGTGATAATCCCTTTAAAGGGGATGATTTTCCGATACAAATTGCGGGACGTGATCACCCGTCACAGATGATCGCGGTGTGATACACAGGAGTATGAGAAATATCATGACAGCATTGCTGCCAGATCCTGCATCAGATGGAGGGGCACCGCGCATTATCTCTGCGCGATTATTGAATATACAGGAGGATATTATGAAGAAAACGATCATTACTGTAGTAGGAAAAGATACAGTCGGTATTATCGCTAAGGTATGTACTTACCTGGCGGACAATAATGTAAATATTCTTGATATCTCACAGACTATCGTTCAGGGCTTTTTTAATATGATGATGGTGACAGACGCGACGCAGTCTCCGAAAAGCGGCGCGCAGATCGCGGAGGAGCTGGAGAAAGTCGGCGAGGAAATCGGCGTCTCCATCCGCTGCCAGCATGAAGATATTTTTAATATGATGCATCGCGTATAGATTTTTTTATCATGACGATATCAGAGCCGAAAGACTAAGTCTGGGTTGGGCTTCTGGTTTCGTATTATCCGGGAGAGACGACATGATTAATCTATTTGAAGTAAGTGAGACAAACAAAATGATCACGCAGGAGAATCTGGATGTCCGTACGATCACACTCGGCATCAGCCTGCTTGATTGTATTGATGATGATCTGGATACATTGAATGAAAATATTTACCGT
>JAJBVF010000346.1 GCA_020859965.1 Clostridiales bacterium | reverse complement strand
AGATCCTTTCGAAGCGCGGTTCTCACGTTTGGCAGGCGCAGCCTTGGCCGCGTTTGCCTCATTTATATTTTTTGCGCTTTTTTCTGCCATTTTATCTTCTCCCGAATTTCTTAAAGATAATCACCAGTATGATAACCAGAACTACGATAATGCCGATCGCGATAAAGCCCCACGTAGAGGATGTTTTTACCGATACACGGAATGCCGCGGTGTCTGTTGTCTCATCCGCTGTCACGGTAATGTCTGTCTCATAGTCGCCCGTGATAGAGTCCTCGCACGGCGTCACATACGCAGTCACTTCCACAGAAGAACCTGCTTCCAGAGTTTCGATCGTAGATTCGCTGAAGGTCACTTCCCAGTCTGTCGGTGCGGAAGAAGAAAGCTCTACATTCGACAGGTCTACATTACCGCTGTTCGTAACCACCAGTGTTACAGAGGACTCTTTGTTTGCATAAGCGTCAAAACTCAGAAGTCCATCAGAAGTCGAAAGCGTGATATCATATGTACCGGTGATCGTCACGGCCAGCTCCATGCTCAATGTGTCGTTCGCAGACGTTGCTGTGACCGGAATCGTATAATCGCCCTGCTCTACTGTCTCAGGCGGTGTAATCGAGATTGTCAGTCCCTGACTGCTCTCTGCTGCCACATCGATGCTCGCTACCACTGTAGAAGTGTCATCGGAAGGAACAATGCTCACCGTCCAGCCGCTCGGTGCATCCGCTGCCAGACTGTAAGTCTGATCCGTGCTGCGGTTGTTCACCAGAGTCGCGTCAAAGCTGAAGGACGTGCCGGTCGCACCCTGCTGCTCCGGATATTCGGAAGTAAAGCTGCTCTCTCCGCGGACCTCCGCGCTGACGTTCAGGGTCAATGTAAGCGTATCCTCATCACCATCATCAGTAACTGCCAGAAGCTCTACTTCATAATCTCCGTCTTCCGCGTCATCCGGTATCGTCAGATTGTAAGATACCAGATCCGCATTATTTCCATCCATGCCCGAAATATGTACGGAAGAGATCTCCGTGCTGTCGCCCTTGAAATAACCCTCCCATCCATCCGGAAGTGATTCGGTAGTCAGTGTGACATCATGTCCTGCCCCGTCTCCGCTCGTGAAATCCAGATCGAAGCTAACCGTATCACCGGCCGTCGCTGACATCCCCGGATAATTTGTCGTCATCTCAAATTCACCTGACGCTGGCATTGAAACAGATACCGTTGATTCCTCATCATCCTCTGCCGCATAGACCGGCAGGGAAGAAAACAATACCGTCGCTGCCATCAAAACCGATGCAGCCTTCACAACCGTTTTTCGATTCAAATTTCTTACGCACTTCATCCCAAATGTGCTCCTTTCGTGGTTTTCATAGTAAATTGTTCCAAAACTTTTTCGGAAAAACCTCTATTTGATGAACATTTTAATTGGATTCTGTGTCTGAATTTTGATAGGATTGTGTTCGGAAGGTGTATGAAATGTGAAGATTGTGTGGAACAAGATCGAGTAGGAGGCGGCTCGTCGGCTCCTGCTCGTCCGCGCGAGCCGGGTGCGGCTTCAGCCGCAAAACTCCCTTCCCGGCTCTGCGCATAAAAAGTAAGAGCCAGTGCAGAACACTGACCCTTTTAGAATCCCTTTTCTCAAAGATTAATTTCCATACATAGCATTCGAAAACGGACGGTTAGAATACCAACTTGTGGAATAGGAAAGCCCTTTGATCCAGCCATACTTTCCGTTGTAACGGACACGAAGATACAACTTGCTTCCGGATATCCAGCATTTATCTATTGTTACATTGCTTCCGGCTTTTATTGTAAAGGCTTTTTGGGAAGAACCGGCCTTTTTATATGCAGTTATCTTTTTGTTTGCTGTCAGACTGGTCCCACCGGATGAATTGTAAACAGAAACTGTCCCCTTTTTGCTGCTAAGCTTTAAAGTACCGGATTTGTAAACGCACTTGTAAGTAATTGTAGCCATGCCGGTCGTATAAAGTTGCACAGGCATTTCGATTTTCAGCTTATTCCCGCTTTGAACAGTAATGGTAGCCGCGTAATAATAACCATTCAATCCGCCATATTTGGAAAACAGGGAATACAGATCAACTACTTTCTTCAATTTCCCTGACTTATATTGATAAAAAGCACACAGCACAGGAGAATTGTCCCCACGAAGGCTTATGTACAGAAAAACTTTCCCGTTGTCTAATGTGTACAAGTTGATGTCCTGAACGGCGTAATAAGTATACTCAGATTTGAATTTTCCTGCCAGACTTCCATTCACATATACTTTAATTGCCGAATAGCCCTCAATAGAACCCTCTACCATTTTGAGTTTAATTTTATCAGCTTTTCCATCCCCGGTAATATCGTATTTTTTGTAAACCGTATCTGTCGACAGACTCACAACAGATGGATTGGCAGCATGAGAACAAACGGATGGGAGTGCGCTAAATGCAAGCATCAAAAAACACAGCGTGATAATTCTACTAATTCTTTTCATGATCAGAACCACTCCTTTTCTGAGGTGGGGATACTATATGTTAATTTATAGGAAACAACTTTAGTCGTTCACTATTAAAAAGCAAGAGGTTCATCGAATTGGATTGTACGGAACAGTGAACCTCCTGCTATGAGTGTTGTTTTTACAGTCCGGCCTGCTCAAGGAGCGCCGGTACCTTGGATTCCCAGCCAAGTGCCATGATATGTACACCCTGGCAGTACGGCTTGCATTCTTTGATGATGCGGGCAGCGATTTCTACGCCTGTGATGCCCGCTTTTGTCTTTTCTTTGTCTGCCTTCAGTTCCTCGATCATCTCATCCGGAACATGAACGCCTGCAACGTTGTTGTTCATGAACCTCGCCATTCCCGCGGATTTCGGGATGATGATGCCCACCTGGACGGGCTTGCCAAACTGCTTCGCCTTTTCCATGAATTTGATGAACTTCTCCGGCTCGAAGACCGCCTGGGTCTGGAAATAATCCGCGCCTGCGCGAACCTTGCGCTCCATCTTCGCAAGCTGTGCGTCAACGGAATCGCTGCACGGGGAGACCACCGCGCCCTTGGCAAACTTAGGCGGCTCTCCGACCAGCTGATTTCCACCGAGATCGACGCCCTCTTCCAGCAGCTTTGCGGTATGGATCAGAGATACAGAGTCCAGATCAAAGACTGGCTTTGCCTGACGATGATCGCCCATCTTGGTGTGATCTCCGGTCAGAAGCAGCACGTTCTCAATGCCGAACATGGCTGCGCTCAGAAGATCCGACTGCAGTGCGATGCGGTTCCGGTCGCGGCAGGTGATCTGGAAGATCGGGTTCAGCCCTTCATCCTTCAGAGCTTTGCTGACCGCCAGGGAACCAAGGCGCATAACGGAAGACTGGTTGTCCGTTACATTGACTGCTGAAATACCGCTCAAATATGTCTTTGCCTCTTCCAGCATAGATTCGATATGACAGCCCTTAGGCGGGCCTACTTCTGCGGAGACTACGAATTCGCCCCGCTCGAATAATTCTGTGATTTTCATATTCTATCACTCCTGTATATTCGCATTCCGGCAATGCCTGTACCCACAGGCCTCACCGTTTTCTATATGATTCTGAGATTTTCCCGAAATGAGCTGTTAATTTTGCAGTGCCCGACACATAAATTGATAAACTTACGAGCATCAATGCAGTTCTCTGCGCCTGCTTTTCTATCGCATGCACCTTACGAATTTCCGACAATATCTCATTCCGCAGTTGCTCCTGACAGCCTTATTTTCTCATGAAACGCTCACCTGGCGGTCTCGTCGTCCGTCGCATAATTTCTGATCTGCGTCGGGCACTTCAGCGCATCCAGGCGTCCGATCTGCTCCAGCCGCCGGTAAATACGCTCCCAGCCGCATTCCATGTTGGGATCTACCTCGCACTTCCCATCCGTTGCGCCGCCGCACTGACCATTCAGCAGGCTCTTGGAGCACGCTGTGATCGGGCAGATACCGCCGGTCAGGTTGAGATAGCACTCGCCGCACTGGCCGCAGTCATACTAAAGCGGTGTGACACCCTGGAATCCAGGGAC
>JAJBVF010000096.1 GCA_020859965.1 Clostridiales bacterium | reverse complement strand
CTCAACGCTTGGGGAATGCAGCGGCCAGGTCTTTTCTACACCAACGCCATTGGAATTCTTTCGAACTGTAAAAGTAGCTCTGACACTTCCGCCCTGCTTCTTCATAACAATTCCTTCGAACACCTGAATTCTCTCACGGTTTCCCTCTTTGATTTTTCCGTATACTCTTACGGTATCGCCTACGGAAAACTGTGGTACTTCAGCCTTCAGCTGAGCATCTTCAATATTCTTGATAATTTCGTTCATTGTGTGCCTCCTTTATCTATCGGATGTTCTTAATACCTGCGCTTCTGTCTTGGGGTGTTTCCGCCTTCAACCGCGCTTCTGTAACAGAGGACCATCTCTTTTCACAACGCAAATTAGTGTAGCATGATTCTCATGAAATTGCAAGAAGTTTTATCAAATTTTCCCTGACAGGAGTTTCATCAAAATCCCCTTTTCTTCCTCCGTAAGGGAATATTCTGATTCTCCGCGCAAAAGAGAGTGAAAAAATTTCTGATCTGCCCGATCCAGAACCGCCTGTTCAAGAAGCTCCGGACGGTTTTTCAGAGTGCGAATCAGCGACTGATCACGTCTCCAGCGATCCACTTTTCCGTGATGGCCGGACAAAAGCACCGGTGGCACCTGTTCATCTCTCCATACCTCCGGACGGCTGAACTGCGGATATTCAAGCAAGCCATCTGAAAAACTCTCTGACTGTCCGGACTCCGCATTGCTCAATACCCCTGGAACCATGCGCGAGATGGCATCCATCATGACCATCGCGGGTAATTCTCCTCCGGTCAGCACATAGTCACCAATCGAGACATCGTCTGTCACGATTCGATTCAGAACCCGCTCATCAACTCCCTCATAATGTCCGCAAAGGAAAATCAGATCTTCTTCCAATGCAAACTCTCTGGCCATCTCCTGATCAAATACACGTCCCTGGGGGGTCAGATAAATCACGCGCAAAGCAGATTTATTTTTTCTTTTTTCCTGAATCCGAAGCTCCAGTCCCTCATAAGCACGGTATACCGGCTCAGCCTGCATCACCATTCCTGCGCCGCCGCCATAAGGATAATCATCAATTCTTCCATTCCCCGTAACAGAGTAGTCACGGATATTCACTGTTTCAAGAGAAAGCAGCCCCTTCGCAATTGCACGCCCCGTAATGCTGGTATTCATCCCCTGCTCTATCATTTCCGGGAACAATGTCATCACATAATAATTCATTCAAGAAGTCCCTCCAACAGGTGTACAAGCATCGTACCTTCCTCCAGGTCAACTCCGAGAATACACTGTCGGATCGCCGGAATAAGAACCTCACGCCCATCGGATAAGGTCACTTCATAGACATCATTAGCGCCCGTCTGCAATACATCGGTCAGTTCTCCCAGAAGCACCGGCTGCCTCTTGTCTTCTTTCGCGTCAGCAGTTTCCTCACCAAAAGAAAAAGGCTCGTCCGCATAAACCTTCAACCCAATCAGATCGGCAATGAAATATTCGCCTTCTTCCAGTGGCACCGCATTTTCCCGGGTCACATACAGGCCGCAACCGCGCAGGCCTTCCACATCCTCAACCCGATCCAGGCCGCGAAACTTCAGGATTACCATATTTTTAAAAAAACGAACGCGTTCAATCGCAAACTCCTGCATTTCGTTTCTATTTAAAGCATCTTTATCCTCTGTGCTTTTCCCATATCCGGTGTTTATCCTGCTTCCCAGACGTCTCTGACTTCCGGTATTCTTCGGTTTTAATAAAACAGTTTTCAGCTTTTTGAATCTTGCCGGGTCATCCGTCATCGGAAATACTTTGACTTCTCCCGCAAGACCATGCGGTGAAGTCACCGCGCCTACCTGCAATAAATCCTCCATAAACTATTCTCCTCAGAATTCACTCACACGCGGCCGTGTGCATCATAAAAAAGAAGAAGCTGCCAGACACAACAGCTTCCCCTTTCCATGAAGTTCCACAACTGTCTGGAACATGCAGTCAATGACACTTTTACTGAATAATATCGACGACTACCTTTATATCTTCTTTTGTTGCCGCCGCCTTTATAACAGAACGGATTGCCTTCGCGATCCTTCCCTGCTTGCCGATAACTTTCCCCATATCAGAAGGCGCTACCTTCAGCTCAAGCACAAGCGTCTTTCCGCTTTCCTTTTCAGTAACCTCGACTTCATCCGGATGATCAACCAGAGATTTTGCAATTACTTCCAACAACTCTTTCATATCTGCTCACCTCTTAGTTATTTCTCAATACCGGCCAGCTTAAAAAGCTTTCCGACTGTCTCTGTCGGCTGAGCTCCGCTTGCAAGCCATTTCTTAGCCAGCTCTTCATCAATCTTGAACTCGCTCGGATCTGTGTTCGGGTTGTAAGTACCGATCTCTTCGATACATCTGCCGTCTCTCGGAGCTCTTGCATCCGCGACAACGATTCTATAGAAAGGATTTTTCTTCTTACCCATTCTTCTCAGTCTGATCTTTACTGCCATTTTATTCACCTCCTGCTTAAACTAATAGAATAACATTTATCAAAAAGGAAGTTTAAACTTTCCCTTTTTGGCACCCTTACCTCCAAACATTCCGGAGTACTGCTTCATCATCTTACGGCTCTGTTCAAACTGCTTTACCAGCCGGTTTACCTCACTGATATCTACGCCGGCTCCATTCGCAATTCTTTTCTTCCTCGAAGGATTCAGAATGTCCGGATTCGAACGTTCCTTTGGAGTCATAGAATAGATGATTGCTTCGATCCGCGCCATCTGCTTTTCATCGATCGCATCTTCGATCTGTTTCATCTGTGCGCCGCCCATACCTGGCATCATGCCAAGAACACTGGAAATACCTCCCATGTTCTTCATCTGATTCATGCTCTCAAGGTAATCGTCAAAACCAAATGTCGCCTTACGGAGTCTCTGCTCCATCGACCTGGCTTTTTCCTCATCAATATTTTCCTGTGCCTTCTCGATCAGAGAAAGCACATCGCCCATACCAAGGATCCGGGAAGCCATACGATCCGGATAAAACTGTTCCAGATCAGAAAGCTTTTCGCCCATGCCAACATAAAGGATGGGCTTGCCGCAGGTCGCCTTAATCGAAAGTGCCGCCCCGCCTCTCGTATCACCGTCGAGCTTGGTAAGAATTACACCGTCAATACCGATCTTTTCCTCAAACATGGATGCAACATTCACAGCATCCTGACCGGTCATCGCGTCAACAACAAGAATCGTCTGATCCACGGAAACGGTTTCTTTGATCTCCTGCAGCTCACGCATCATATCCTCATCCACATGAAGCCGTCCCGCCGTATCCAGAAAAACAAGATTCAGATTGTGCTCTTTCGCATAGCGGACAGCCTCCTGCGCAATATGCACCGGATTCTCTTTGTCACCCATGGAAAAAACTTCAATTCCCTGCTTTTCGCCATTGATTTCCAGCTGACGGATCGCCGCCGGACGGTAGACATCGCAGGCAACCAGCAGAGGTCTGCGTCCCTTTGACTTAAACTTGCCCGCCAGCTTCGCTGCCGTAGTTGTCTTGCCGGCGCCCTGAAGCCCGGCCATCATAATCACCGTAACCTCATTTCCGGGACGAAGCGAAATCTCCGACGTCTCAGAACCCATCAGCTCTGTCATCTCATCATTCACGAACTTGATGACCATCTGTCCCGGATTTAATCCATTCATGACATCCTGGCCGATCGCTTTTTCTTCGACAGACTTAACAAATTTTTTTACTACCTTAAAACTGACATCCGCTTCCAGAAGAGCCATCTTGACTTCTTTGAGCGCGGCCTTTACATCCGCTTCCGTCAGCCGTCCCTTGCTGCGCAGATTTTTAAATACATTCTGCAGCTTCTCTGATAAGCTTTCAAAAGCCATTCTATAACTCCTCTAAATACTGCACCACTATCAGCATATCCCATCGGCTGATGCCATTCTGCCTTCTGCAACGCAGTTTCGCTTACAGTTGCTCCATTATTTCTGAGGAGAGCTCTGACACCCGCCTGGCAAAAGATTCCATGTCACTCTCTTCAGATTGGTTGGAAAGTTCCTGA
>JAJBVF010000567.1 GCA_020859965.1 Clostridiales bacterium | reverse complement strand
GATAACTACCTCATTACAGCCAGTGATATTCGAGGTCCATGGAGCCGTCCGGTCTATCTGCATTCAGCCGGATTCGATGCGTCGATTTTTCATGATAGTGACGGAAGGAAATGGGTTGTCTCACTGGAATGGGAAACACGAGATGGCTATGAAAAGCCAGGATCCATCTGTCTGGTCGAATATTCTCCAGAAAAGCAGGCCATTATTGGCTATCCAAAGCGTATCTGGAACGGCGGTACAGACAGAGGCTGCATTGAAGCGCCTCACCTGACAAGACACAACGATTATTATTATATCATGTGTGCAGAAGGAGGTACCGGTTATAATCACTGCGTCACCATGGGGCGATCCAAAAACATATGGGGACCGTATGAGTCAGATCCCATGAATCCAATCGTGACCTCCGCTCCGGGCATTTCCCAGGAACGGCATGATCCGGATCACCTGAAGCCAAAATACTTTAATCCTGATTCCGTACTCCAGAAATCCGGCCACGGAAGCTATGTAGAAACACCAGACGGGGAAGTTTATCTGATGCACCTTTGTGCCCGTCCCTTTGTGCCGGAGCTAAGATGCACACTCGGAAGAGAAACTGCGATTCAGAAGATGAAATGGACCACAGACGGATGGCTTCGCATGTTCGATGGGGGAAATCTGGCTAAGGAATATGTGCCGGAGAGCCAGCTTCCGGAATGTCCAATGCCCGGAATTCCTGATTTTGATGATTTTGATACAGATCAGCTGGGGATCTGGTATTACAGCCCCAGAATTATGCCTGAAAGCTTCGCAGATGTGAGCGCCCGTCCCGGTTACGTCCGAATCCGCGGTCAGGAATCAAGAACCTCGCTGAACAAAGTGAGCATTTTAGCCAGGAAACTGACCAGCGTCTGCGCGACTGTCACAACAAAGATGGAATTCCATCCGGAAATCTATCAGCACAGCGACTGTCTGATTCTGTACTACGATAACATGAACTATATCAATCTCAGAAAGTATTACAGCAATACGTTGGGTCAGAGCGCCCTGTCTCTCATTCATCTGGAGAATGGAAACAGAAATGAGCTGGTGGATACCCGCATTGCAGTAAAGGATGTGCCCGTTTATCTGCGTCTGTATATTCGGGGACGCATCTGCTGGTTCGAGTGGAGTTATGACGGCCTGTCTTATGAAAAAATTGGCAGCAATTTTGACACAACCAGGTTCTCTGATGAGTATTGCAGCTACGGGGAATTTACGGGAACCTTCGTTGGACTTACCTGCGCAGACCGGATGAAGCATGAGCATTATGCGGACTTTGATTTCTTTGAATATCACGCAGACGAGGACGCAATGGTCAACTGAGTCAAATATCCGTGCAAGCTATGTCATAAGGTGTCGGCTATGCCGACGGATTCCTTATGACCCCGGCCATGCCATAAGGGGCGCTGAGTGCCTGTGGCACTCGCTTAGCGCCGACCGAAGCGGCAGCGGAGAAACCGGCTTGCCGGTGGATTCCTTATGGCTCCGGCTGCCTGGCTCGCTGCTTCGCGGGAATAGTTCAGGATAATCTATGCTACATCCGACGGAAACCATCCGAGATTGACGCTTTTTCCCAGATCCCAGCAATCCCATCCGAACCATTCCGGCTGGTTTACGGTATCAAGCAGCAGCTTATAGCTCCAATAAAAATTATACGGTGATTTCCCACAAAACCTTCTCTCCGTACTTACGCTCCTGTATGCCTGTCCTTTTATTCTTATTAAAACTGAACGTAAGCATATATCCCTTTTTAAGCTGCAAACGATCAAGATACCCACATAGCTGTTTTTCTCCCTCCTCATTGTATTTCTGTCCATACCAGATCTTTGTCTCAATCAAGAACTGCTCCGCATGATAGTCTACAATGATATCTGTTTTCTTTTCATCGCGTGTCTGCGCCTCAATATAATAATTGCCCGTTCCGTTTATGACAGGTTTAAGATAGAGCAGAAAGATTTTTCTTGCATATTTCTCAACAAATTTCTGATCATTATCTGCATAGACATAAGCATAGTGCTCTGCAAATTTTTGAAGCAGCATCTCCATGTCCAGTCTGCCGTCAACAATAAACTGACTCTTGTTCAACTCAGCGTCCTTCTTTGTGACATTTCCGGTCTCCTCTTCAGAAAGGAAATAATCATACAGTACCACCTCAAAAATCCGGTTGGCAACCGCTACCCGTCCGTTTACAGATTTTATATAATCAAACATCTTCGCAAGATTCAACACATCATTGTATATGTTAAAAGCTATGGATTCACCTTCAAACAAAATGCGCCTGATAATATCCTTTAGCTGAGGGAAATCCTTCAATTGCTTGATCATGTCCTCAAATAACGGCTGGTTTTCATGCTCTATAAGTTTGACTGCCTCTGCTACACCTTCCGGTATCCATGCCTCTGCCCGGCTTGAAAATGCCGACGTTCCGGCAAGACATTCATCAATCTTCTTGCATATACCGGATACAAGAACCGGATATCCGGACGTGTATTCATAAATCAGCCCTGCTATTTCCTGTACATCCATACCTGTATGGTAATCCTGCTCATACTCGATCAGCATCCCGGCAATCTCTTCTGCATTGAAGCTCAGATCTTCCTCAAATGAAACAGCAACATTCCATGGGCTATTATATTGGTGAGATTCTTCTGCTCTTATTTTCAGCTTTAAATTTCTGATATCATAAACACCGGCAAGTATGACGCTCTGGAATGTCCATGTCCTTCCGTTTTCCCTCTTAATATACTTATCCCGCAACATTCCAAGAAAACTGATCATTCTCTGGTTGTTTGATGCCCTGTCTACCTCATCGATCATCAGTACGATTGGGCGGTCGCTGAAACGACAAAGCTCTGTGATGCGTTTCCCCAGAGTTTGAAGCGGTCGTTCTGCGTCTATCCCATCTTTCCACTTTTTGATCAAATTCTCCGGCACGGATTCAAGCTCCAACTGTTCTTCGATCAGATCCAGCACTCCTGCTGCAAAGGTGTAATCAGACTGAAACAATTCTTCCCCGCCCTCAAAGCTGATCTGAAGACAATAATAGTTTTCACGCAGTTTTTCCGCCAGGATGTTCAGCGTTGTAGTTTTTCCATACTGTCTTCCACGATTGATGGCAAAATAATTGCCTGGTTCTATATAATTCTCAATAATGCGCTCTACTCTGCCTGTAATGTCCACCATATAATGTTTTTTGGGATTACACACAACAGCCGTGTTAAATTTTTTCAAGATCAGCCGCACCTCACTTCCAACCTGCTTCCTGTTCCTGACAGGCAGTTTTGCCCCGTTGTTTTAAAGTATATCCGAAGACAATCTTTAAAGCAACCAGAAAATTTTCTTCCCAGCGGCAAAGAAAAAACTCTCTTGTGTTAATAAAATAACACCAAAGAGATGCCTCCGAATAGCTTGGGAACATATAGTCCGTGAATTTCAGCATATCTGAAATCATTGTAACATCAACAACCTCATCCCCCTTGCCTATATGGGAAGTTTGAGTCATTTACATAATACAAAAAATGCATGATCAGACGATTATCACCTGGATGTCATAAACGGCTTTACATCCTTCACCGCATCTCCTGCGAGGATTTCCGCATCCTTGTGATCCATGTCAATCAGCGTATAGCGGTCATTGCCCATCCCCAGTTCTTTCATATAAGTAAGCTGACGCAGTCCATGTCGTGTCTCGATACGTTCCACCAGATCGTGATGATCTTCTTCCTTTAACGCATACACCATATCCACCGACGCCTGGTCAGCCGCCAGAATATCCAGCGACGCTACGATACCGATATTCGGAGTCACCACCGGCATAGCTGCTGTTCCCTCACAGTCACAGGAAACTGACATATTCCGCAAAACATTGATATATGCGATATGCTCTCCAAAATGATCCACCACAGCCTTTGTCGATTCTGTCATGCGTTCCATAAACTCTTCCTTGCCAATATCCCACATATCCGAAGAACCCGGCGTCGTATGGATCATCGCTTTTCCGATCCGGCCGTCCGCACAGCCGATCCCGATAT
>JAJBVF010000468.1 GCA_020859965.1 Clostridiales bacterium | reverse complement strand
ATCTTTTTGAGGTTGGAAAGGATCTTCTTATTTGAGAAGTCGGAGGTTTTAAGAGGACCGGAGATTCTCACGAATTTAGGAGTAGCCCAGTTGCGATCACACTGCGTAAGCAGATTCTGAGCGAAATCACCCTCGGCCTCCACCTCTACATCATACCAATAATCTACCTCGTTGTATCCCCAAAGTTCCAAATCAGAGAGAGTGTATTGAGAATCCGTATCTTCTAAATAGAAACTGATAAAATAGTCTGAATAGGAATATGAAGATAAATTAAACTCCACATCATATTCCAAGGATGAAGAATCAGAATACCAATCGGCCCAATTAAATGAATAAGAATCGCCAGTATAGCCAGTTAGGCCATAGAGAATCCAATGGTATTGATTTTCTTTTGGAGTAAGAGTGTAGGAGACATTATATATGTCATCTGTCCAATTACATGCAGGTGCTTTGATAAATACATAGCCACCATTATCTGAAGTGGTGGACATTATGATGTCATTACCAGAAACTTCTACAGTTGCTCCATCTGTTACCATAAACTCTGCAGTCTCAATATTGAAATATTGAGTGCCTTCGTAGTTGGGATCGGAAGCGTATTCCGAAACCTTAGCAGGAGCTTTTTGGGAGCCTTTTTCGGGAGGCGTAGGCAGAGTGATGCCTTTAAGTTGCTGTTGCGTGAAGGCAGCGGCCGATACGGCCACCACGGCGGCAACTAAGAATAGAAAAAACTTTTTCATGTCGTTAAGGAAATATTTGGTTTTTGGTTTTTAGTTGTTGGAGATATTGTCATCTTGATTTCAGCAATTGAGGTTGACAACAATATCTTGTCTGAAAAATCAGAAACTGCAGATTTACACTGAATTTCACAGATTCCTTAGAGGGTGCCTCTAAGGGACGACGATTTCCATAACTAAATCTGGGAAACCTGTGTAAATCTGCAGTTTGATTCTTATTTAGGAATCAGGGTTAGCGTACGTAGAGTTTTAGCTGTGCTGCGCCGATGCGCACGATGTAGATCGAGCGCGAAGGTACGGCAACACGGTTGTCGGTGCCTCGATATACGAGCATGCCAGCCGGTGTGAACACCTCTACTATCTGGCCTTCAGCACCAGAAATAACGATTTGTCCGTCGCGAGCCGATACATTGGCTTCGCCAAGCGAGATAGCTCCGAGACCCAACATAGGTTCGATAGTAATATTGATATAGGCCGGAGCAGCAGCGGCATACTGGTCATTGCCAACCTGTGACACTTCGATTACAGCCGAGCCCTCAGCCACGGCTGTGAGAATATTTCCATTGAGAGATACATAATCGGCTCCCTCGATGATGGCGAAGCTCACGGGCAGACCGCTTGTGGCTGAAGCCTCAAGCTCAACCTGATTGCCAGCAGTCAGAGTGATTGCGGTAGTGGTCAGAGTGATTTCTTGAGCGCACTTTACCATGGTGAAAGTGAGTTCAACGGGCTCAGCAGCGTAGTAATATTCATTACCAGCTTGAATAGCGCGTACGGTCACATCGCCAGCTTGATTGCTATAGAGCACATTGTCGATGATTTCAGCGAGCTCAAGACCTTCGATGATCTCATACTCCACATCGAGAGCACTCGATGCCACGGCGGTAAGCTCAACTTGACTTCCGATTTCTACAGTGGTCTGTGTTTGCTCCCAAGTGATAGATTGAGCTTTCTTATCAACATTGAATGTAACTGTCAACGCCTCGGCAGCCTCATACTCGGCATTGCCCTCTTGGCTTACGACCACGGTAACGATACCAGGATAGGTAAAGAGGATTTGGTCAGCCTCGAGTTGTGCGCAGTCTTCGCCCTGTGTAATGGCATAGGTGAGCTCAAGACCGCTGGTAGAAACAGCGTCAAGAGCCACTGCGTCGCCAACCACCACATCGGTGGTCACAGTCCAAGTGATGGCCTGGGTGAGTTGGAGTACCTCGATTTTGAGTACTGCGCTTTCAGCGGCCTCCACTGTATCGCTGCCTGATGACATAGCCTGCACTGAAACAGTGCCAGCGGCTGTGGCGGTGAGGATGTTGCCATCGATTGTAGCACATTCTTCACCAGCTACGATTGTATATGTTACTTCAAGATTCTTATCGGATACAGCAACAAGCTCTAAGCTCTCGCCAATGCGGAGCGAGGATTCTGGTGTTTCCCAAACGATTACCTGTTCTTGCTTTACCACGGTGAAGGTAACACACACAGGCTCAGCAGCGAAAAATGCATCATCTCCAGCTTGTGAAGCCTCAACTATGATGGTACCAGGAAGATTGAAGTATATTATGCCTTCTTCAATCGAAGCCAAGTCTTCGCCATCGGTGATGGCATAGGCAACCTCAAGGTCAGAGGAAGCTGTAGCTGTGAGCGTAAGTTGATCGCCAGCAATCATATCGGTATTTTCGGGTTCCCAAGTGATTGTCTGGTAGCTCTTAACTACCACTACGCAAGGCTCTGATGTAAGCCAAGTTTCGGGGTCGGCATATACCAGGGTCTTGGCTGTGATTTCAGCCTTGCCCTGAGCCACTCCGGTGACAACGCCTTGGGCATCAACTGTGGCTACGGCCTCATCGCTACTCTCCCACACTACCTCCTGGTCAGCTACCTCTTCAGGCAGAATTGTTGCAAGGAGCGTAATAGCGTCAGAGACACCAAGAACGATTTCCTCACTGTCCAGTGTGATGCTTTCAGCCACAGGCTCTACGGTAATCACGATATCAGCGTAAACCTCAGGAACTGCTACGGTAGCGCAACGCACTATAGCCTCGCCGGCAGCAAGGGCTGTAACCAAGCCAGCTTCACTAACCGATACATAATCTGTGCCGTCAACCACTGACCAGGCCACTGAGGGATCGGTAGCGTCAGCGGGTTCTACTACGGCATCAAGCTGCAGGGTCAGTCCCTTGAAGATGGTAGCTGCAGCGCCTTGGCTGATGGTAACAGCGCTGGGAAGTATCGGGGCAACCTCGACCGAGCACTCGGCAGTCAGAGCCTCGCCACTATATTCATTGGTTGCGGTGAAGGTAATAATCACCGGCTCGGTGGTGGGAGCGATAGCTTTGATATTGCCATCCTCATCGATAGCTATACAATCGGTCTCTGGGATTTCCCATTTCACTGTGGTGCCAAACACTGAGTTGGCGGGGTCGAGAGTGTATGTCGGGAATGTTGCAGTCTCACCAACGGTGAGTGAGATGCTGGTAGGATCGAGGAGAATAGAGGTAGCGGGATTATAGACGGTCAGGGAGGCGGTAGTATCTTCGGGAACAATACTTAGCTTATTCTCTGTAAACACGATATTGTTGATTTCAATATCGAAATTGCCCACGTCTTCGCCTGTTGATGCCAACTTGATCTTCACCATACGATTGGTGGTCTCGTTAAACACATCGAGGTCAGGGGAGTATGCTGCTACGCGATACACGCCCAATTCATCCAGGTAATTGCTTACCACACTGAATGATAGGTCCTCGATACGCTCTGAATCGAGCGAAATGTTGTACTTGCCATTTGCCTTTTTGGCCACCTCTACGCCCTCAGGAAGAGCGAAGTCGAACTGGAAGGCCTGCAGAGGGTCGGTGTTTTCTATGCACACCACCCAATCGACCTCGGTGCCTTGCTGCATGGCCAGGGGGTCAGCCAGCACACGGTCTTCCGACCATCCAGCTGAAGCCACTTGGCCGCATAGCATGGCCGTTGCGGTCGCAAATGCGAACTTTAGTAATTGTTTTTTCATTTGTAAAAAGGTATTAATAATTTTTGGTATATGGATTCAATAGAATTTTTGCAAAGTAGCAGTGTCAGCATGGTTAGCCAATATCCAGGGGGCTATCCCTCCGCCAGGAGCCAAGCTAATAACGAGTAGAGCCTCAGCCCTCCCCCAAGGGGAAGGCTGAGGCTCTGCACTATATGCCGAAGTCGGTGATTTCTCTCTCTATGGTACACAATGGGCAGGACATAGCTCGGCTATGCTCAGGATTGCTGTTTGCCCATTCTGAACCTAAGTTATGGGGGGGGTAAAATATTGATAATCAACATGT
>JAJBVF010000433.1 GCA_020859965.1 Clostridiales bacterium | reverse complement strand
CTGATACGGTGATTGTGCGTTGCAAAAATATGTAAAAATATGCAGAACTATTCAGTTGCTTTCGCGAAGAGGGATGCCGCAGAAAAGAAAGGAGATATTGCTTTATGAAACATTTGGGATTGAATCCATATCTTCCGTTCTGGGAGACGGTTCCGGATGGGGAACCGCATGTATTTGATGGAAGAATCTATATTTTTGGAAGCCACGACAGGCGCAATGGCACCTCCTACTGCGAGGATGACTACGCAGGATGGAGCGCACCGGTGGAGGATCCGGGAAACTGGCGATATGAGGGCGTGATTTACCGCAGAGAACAGGACCCGATCAATGGCGCACCCTATGATGGGAAGCTTCCTGCGTTTGACAGTGCGTTTTCCAATGGTGCGATGCATCTGCTTTATGCACCGGATGTGACAAAGGGATCGGACGGCAGATATTATCTGTATTATGCACTGGATTTTACCAATGTGATTTCGGTCGCTGTGTGCGATACTCCGGCAGGACAATATGAATTTCTCGATTATGTGAGAAAAGCAGACGGTACGATTCCGCAGATCGGACGCTGGTTTGATCCTGCAATTCTCTCGGAAGAGAGCGGCAATTATCTCTATTATGGTTTTTGCCCGCCTGTGCGCTTCCCGGGGATGGAGCAGCTGGACATTCCGGGAGGCATGATGGTGCGTCTGGCGGACGATATGCATACGATCATCAGTGAGCCGAAATGCGTGGCGAACGGCTGCGATACCGCAAAAGGTACCTGCTATGAAGAGCATCCGTTTTTTGAGGCGTCCAGTATCCGCAAATTCGGCGACTGGTACTATTTTGTGTATTCCAGTCTGCAGGGGCATGAGCTCTGCTATGGCATGGCAAAGACGCCGGAAGGTCCGTTTGAATACAAGGGTGTGATCGTCTCGAACGGAGACCTTGGCCTGAACGGCAATCAGCTGGCGGTCAATTACACCGGAAATAATCACGGCGGACTGGTGCAGATTGCGGATAAATACTATATTTTCTGGCATCGCCAGACTCATGGGATCGGCTTTTCCAGGCAGGGCTGCGCGGATGAAGTGCAGTTTCTGGAGGATGGAACGATCCCGCAGATCGCAATCACCAGCTGCGGCCTGAATGACGGACCGCTGCCGGCAAAGGGATATTATGAGACCTACATTGCCTGCCATCTTACGGAGGCGGACCGCACAAAAGTGGGTCATGTCATCGAATCCGGTCCCGAAGGCGGAGAGCTTGTGATTCCGGAAGAGTGGCCGTATGTGACGGAAGAGCCGCTGTGTGGCGATGCAGAGAATAATGGTGATCCGGTGATGGTTACGGATATCTCAGAGGTGAGCAAGAACCTGAAACCTTATATTTATAATCTTCGCAAAGGTGCTGTGGCAGGATTTAAATATTTTGCATTTGATGGAACGGAACAGGAGATTACTTTGGAGCTTCGCCATTCCGAAACGCCTGGAAGTATGGAAGTGCGGCTGGATGCACCGGACGGACCGGTCGTTGCGCATGTGAATACAGATCTGTTAAAAGATGCCAAACCTGGTAAATGGGAAAAAGTAACCGTTCCGCTGGCAGCAACAGCGAATACACATGCGCTGTACTTTGTTGTTACAGAAGGTATACTTGATTTTGCTTCATTTGAAATAAGGTGAGATTATGTTGACGCGTAACGACAAAAGCGTTACAATGTCAGCATAAGGAGGTAATCTCATGGAAAAAACGGCTACATTAAATTTAAGAGTAAACCCAACGGTCAAACAAAATGCGGAATCAATACTGTCAAGGCTGGGAGTCTCAATGTCTTCCGCGATAGATATGTATTTGAATCAGATCGTACTTACGGGCGGCATTCCGTTTGCGGTAGCATTGCCAAAAGCTCCGGAGGCAATCAATACGGATCTGATGACAGCTGAGGAAATTCATGCGAAACTGCAAAAGGGTTATGATGATATTTCAGCGGGAAATGTGCAGGATGCAGAAGACGCTTTCAACAGATTCAGGGAGAATCATAAATGAAAAAGTATATTGTCCGGATAATTACTCCGTATTTTATGTTATTGAAGGCTGTAATGTAATCGTAACAGATGTATTATATAGTGCATCGAATCTTCAGGACAGGCTGAGATAAAATCAGAAAAAAGGAAACGGTGCAAAAGCCGTTTCCTTATTCATCCATCTTGAATGGCACAATCGCATCATCGGATGCTTTGTGCTCTCTTCTGTATTTCTGTGGGGACATCTGATACTGAGAACGAAAGACGCGGGAAAAGTGATCGGAAGAATTATAGCCGACTTTTTCCGCAATATCCCCGATACTCATATTGGTATTCGTCAGATAATCCACCGCCTCTGCCATCCGCAGACCTTTGATCAGTTCTGTAAAATTCTGCCCTGTGTTTTGCTTGATTAGTGTACACAGATAAGGCTCGCTGTAATGGAAAAATTCTGCCAGCGAAGACAGGGTAAGCGTCTGATAGTGGTGCTGAATATATTGAAGCACCAGCGAAAACTCTGATCCAAACTGATAATCATAAAACTGAACCGTTTTGCTGTAGTTGCGCAGTATATAAGAAAACATCTGATTCAGCCAGCTGATACAGCAGTTGTTGCTGTAAGGATCCAGCTTGTAGCATTCAAGCATGGCATTGTAGACGATTGTGCGGATCCATTTGTCAGTCGGACAGAAAAACAGCAGGTAATTTGTGTGGTTGTTTTCGGACAGAAATGTGCGGAAAAACTGCGCGAGCAGATTCTTGCCGGAAAGCAGCGACAGGAAGGTCTGGTTAAACGTGCTTTTTCGCAGCATAATACAGAAAACAGTAGTAGAGTCGTCGTCAATCGTCAGGTCGTGCAGGGAACCGGGGGCAATCATACAGAACTCGCCTTCCCGAAGGAGCCGCGTACTTTTCTCAAATCGAAAGGTACATTCACCGCTCGCGCCATAGCTGATCTCAAAATAATTGTGCTTGTGAAGCAGCGGCCTGGTATAGCGCGGATGGCGGATGACAAAGACGTCGCGGGAATTTGGAATGATATCTGTCTCCAGCACGCAGGTCGGATCATTTTCGTGCGCATCTACAATAAATACCAGAGAGTCAATAAACTGATTGACCTCTTCTATGCTCATATCATTTAGCATCTTGTGGGGGGAGACACTTGGCAAAGGGGTTTCGGAGAGAAGCCCTCTGCGATAGAGGAAGTTCATCATTTCCTGAAACTGCGAACGGTTGCCTGTTTTTTGATAAAAATTGGTAAGATGTCTCTGAAAATCTCCGTATGTGATATAGTAATTCATAAAATACCTCATTTATAAAATATATTGAAGTATAACACATTCATCCCCCGGTTGGCAATGCTATAACAAAAGACATTTGCAGACAGAGAACCGCTCAGAAATTCGCGCTGTCTTCTTCGAGCAGCCTCCTTAAGTATCGCGCTACTACCCGTGCAAAGCCGGAACTGCTGCGAATGTAGGTAAAATCCTTTCCGAATATCTTTTTTTCCGCCATCAGCTCAGTTTCTTTTCCGGTAAAAACGCCGAGTACACATACGCCTGCCGCGCGGAGCTTGCGCACTTCGTAGGCGGTATCCTGCACTGCGTATTCACCGCAGTAGGTATGGGGGTTGCGGCTGTTTGGCCGGTTGATAATGATATCATTTGGCTTGCCGTCACTCAAAACGATCAGGATTTTTCCTTCTTCCTGCCGCTGCAGCAGAGAATCGCCTGCCGCCCGGATCGCCAGTCCGTCCCGGTTGTTTGAGGATGTCACATAGTTCAGCAGCCGACGGTTTTCCCCGCGGGGAGCGTCATAGCTGCGGAACCGCTGCAGGACCGTATAATCCCAGAAGGTACAAAAGCTTGTGATCTGCAGAGGAATCCGGTTGATACTGAGTGCCTCAGCGATGATATAAGCCTGCAGAGCCACCTCGCTCTGGCGGTCGCGCTGCGAACCGCTCGCATCGATAAGGAGGTCGCCGGCGAAATCGGGATTGCTCCGCCGCAGTGTCTTTGCGGAAAGCTGCCCGGGCGGTTCTGTTCGCCCCC
>JAJBVF010000305.1 GCA_020859965.1 Clostridiales bacterium | reverse complement strand
TAAGCGGTCCTTATGTAGTGGAACAGATTTAGCGTCAGACTCAGTGAGACTCTATCATTGTCACAGATGTCGGACAGCACCAGATGTGGGAGGCTCAGTATTATAAGTATTCAAAGCCCCGCACTTTGCTGTCGTCCGGCGGCCTTGGCACGATGGGCTACGGAGTCGGAGCCGCGATCGGAGCGAAAGTGGCGAATCCGGATAAGACGGTGATCAACATCGCAGGCGATGGATGTTTCCGTATGAATATGAATGAGATTGCCACCGCGGCACGCTACAACATCCCGATCATTGAGGTTGTGATTAACAACCATGTGCTTGGCATGGTGCGTCAGTGGCAGACTCTTTTCTATGATAAGCGCTACTCCGCGACAATCCTGAATGACAAGGTAGATTTTGTCAAAGTGGCGGAGGCTTTAGGAGCGGTCGGCATCCGCGTGGAGAAAAAAGAAGAGATGGGTCCGGCACTGGAAAAAGCAATCAGCCTTGGCAGACCGGTGGTGATCGACTGTCAGATCGACTGCGACGATAAGGTGTTCCCGATGGTAGCGCCGGGAGCAGCGATCTCGACTGCATTTGATCAGGATGATTTGGACTAATATGAGTCGCGCATGAGAAACACACACGGACATATTAGGGAGAGCCGCGCATGAGAAACACACTTTGTGTGTGGCGCGGCCTGCGTCCACGATTCCTTTCAGGAATCATGGACATATTATTGAGGAGATTATGAAAAAATGAGCAGAGTATATAATTTTTCAGCTGGTCCGGCGGTTCTGCCGGAGGAAGTACTGCGTGAAGCGCAGGAGGAAATGATGGATTATAAGGGTTGTGGCATGTCTGTGATGGAGATGAGTCACCGCTCAAAGGTATTTGACGATATTATCCAGGAGGCGGAGCAGGATCTTCGGGATCTGATGGGAATTCCGGACAATTACAAGGTTCTGTTCATGCAGGGAGGCGCGAGCCTTCAGTTTGCGATGATCCAGATGAACCTGATGAAGAACCGGGTGGCGGATTATGTGATCACCGGACAGTGGGCAAAGAAGGCATGGCAGGAAGCGCAGAAGTACGGGACGGCGAATGCGGTCGCATCGAGCGCGGATAAGACCTTTTCCTATATTCCGGACTGCAGTGACCTTCCGATCAGTGAGAATGCTGATTATGTATACATATGTGAAAACAACACGATTTACGGTACGAAGTACAAAAAGCTTCCGAACACAAAGGGAAAACTGCTTGTATCCGATGTTTCCTCCTGCTTCCTTTCGGAGCCGGTAAATGTTTCGGATTATGGCATTATCTATGGTGGAGTCCAGAAGAATATCGGACCGGCCGGCATGGTGATTTCAATCATCCGCGATGATCTGATCACAGATGATGTGATGGAATGCACGCCGACCATGATGAAGTTTAAGACGCACGCCGATGCGGGATCGCTGTACAATACACCGAACTGCTGGTGCATTTATATGTGCGGTAAAGTATTCAAATGGCTCAAAGGAATGGGCGGTCTTTCCGTTATGAAGGAGCGCAACGAAAAGAAAGCGGCTATCCTTTATGATTTCCTGGATTCCAGCAGCATGTTCCACGGCACGGTAGTGAAAGAAGACCGTTCTCTGATGAATGTTCCGTTTGTGACCGGTGACAAAGATCTTGATGCAAAATTTGTCAAAGAAGCGGAGAAGGCCGGGTTTGTGAATCTGAAAGGCCACCGCACGGTCGGCGGTATGCGCGCAAGTATTTACAACGCGATGCCGCAGGAGGGCGTGGAGCAGCTTGTAGCATTTATGAAAAACTTCGAAGAGGTAAATGGCTGATGTATCGTTATAAATGCTTGAATCCCATAGCGGCTGCCGGACTGAACCAGCTGTCCGGTCAGTACGTGCAGGTGGATGATCTGAATGAGGCGGACGCTGTGCTGGTGCGCAGCGCCAACATGCATGAGATGGAGCTTCCCGATACGCTGCAGGCGATTGCGCGTGCGGGAGCAGGTGTCAACAATATTCCGCTGGATCTGTGTGCGGAAAAAGGAATTGTTGTGTTTAATACGCCAGGCGCGAACGCGAATGGCGTAAAAGAGCTGGTGATCGCCGGAATGCTGATCGCCGCGCGTGATATCGTCGGCGGAGTAAACTGGGTGGAGAGCCAGTCTGGAAACCCGGATGTTCAGAAGCAGGCGGAAAAGGAAAAGAAACGTTTTGCGGGCAGCGAGCTGCGCGGTAAGAAGCTGGGCATCATCGGCCTTGGAGCGATCGGCGTCCAGGTGGCAAACGCCGCGACGCATCTTTGCATGGAAGTATACGGCTATGACCCGTTTATTTCTGTGGATGCCGCGTGGAATCTGTCGAGGACAATCCATCATACTACAGATGTGGAGCAGATTTATGCGCAGTGTGATTATATCACGATCCATGTACCGCTTACGGATGATACGCGCGGTATGATCGATCAGGCCGCGATTGCGAAGATGAAAGAGAATGCGGTCATCCTGAACTTTGCGCGGGACCTTCTTGTGGATGAGAAGGCAGTGGTCGCTGCTCTTGAAGAAGGGCATATTCACCGCTATGTTTCTGATTTCCCGAATCCGGTGACGGCAGGGAAAAAAGGTGTGATCATCACGCCGCATCTGGGAGCGTCCACTTCTGAAGCAGAAGAAAACTGTGCGCTGATGGCTGCGACGGAGCTGCGGAACTTCCTTGAAAACGGGAACATCCGGAATTCTGTGAACTATCCGAACTGTGACATGGGTGTATGTACACATGCAGCCCGGATAGCGATTTACCATAAAAACATTCCAAAGATGATCAGTCGGTTTACGGATGTATTAGGCGATATGAATATCCAGAACATGAGTAATACCAGCAGAGGCGAGTATGCATACACACTGGTTGATCTTGATACGGCAGTTACAGAAGAAGTCGTTGCCGGTCTGAAGGCTGTGGACGGAGTGATACGGGTTCGTGTAGTAAAGCCTGCCTGATTTCCTGCGGCGGATGCCTGGATATTCCGGCATTCACCGAATGAGATACTTCACTGACATTCACTGAATGAGATACTATGCTTTCATTCACCGGATGAGGTATTATATTTACATTTAACCGGAATGAGCGGAGGAATGGAGTTTTTATGGCAGAAATCGTACCATTTTATGGTGTTCTACCGACAGAAAAATATGTGTCCCGTGTGGCTGCGCTTCCCTATGACGTATACAACAGAAAAGAGGCCGCCATCGCGGCTGCGAAAGACAGGCTTTCTTTTTTGAATATTGACCGGCCCGAGACGCAGTTTGACGAGACACAGGATATGTATGCGCCGGAAGTATATAAAAAAGCGGATGAGATGCTGCGCGAAGAGATAGCGGAAGGTATTTTTGTGCAGGATCCGGTAAAAAATTATTATATCTATGAACTGACAATGAACGGGCGCAGCCAGACCGGACTGGTCGCCTGCGCTTCGATTGATGATTATGTGAACAATATAATCAAAAAGCATGAGAATACCCGTGCGGAAAAAGAGGCGGACCGCATCCGGCATGTAGATGCCTGCAGTGCTCAGACGGGACCGATCTTTCTCGCGTATCACAGAGATGAGCGAGTCACCGCAGTGATATCCCATGTGAAAAAACAGAGACCAGTTTTTGATTTTGTCTCCGAAGATGGTATCGGCCATCGTGGATGGCGCATTGATGAGACAGCGGATGTGCTGGAGATCTGCGAGGCGTTTTCTGAAATTGACCGCATTTATATTGCGGACGGGCATCACCGTGCAGCCTCAGCAGTTCGCGTTGGTCTGCAGCGCAGGGCAGAGCATCCGGATTATGACGGCAGCGAAGAATTTAATTACTTTCTGTCAGTACTGTTTCCGGATGATGAGCTTCTGATCATGGATTACAACCGCGTGGTGAAGGATCTGAATGGCTTATCCGTTCCGGATTTTCTGAGCCGTGTCAGTGATGTATTTGAGCTTGCATCGATCGAGGCAGGAAAAAAACCTTCCCGGAAAGGCAATGTCACGATGTACCTTGCGGCGCAGTGGTACGATCTGCAGATAA
>JAJBVF010000043.1 GCA_020859965.1 Clostridiales bacterium | reverse complement strand
AAAGAAAGTTCGTCACCCTCGCAGAGCAATATCAGGAAGTGATCGATAAGAAGCTCGAATCTAACCTCATCAAAAAAGCCCATCATGACAGCATGATCATGGAACTGCAAAAATGGCTACTGGGATGGGAAGACCTTCCGCTCAATCAGATAATGCCGGACATGATTGAAGAAAAGCTGGCCTCATTCCGATATCGGAAACAACCACTCAGTAATGCTACCAAACGGCGTTACCGTACAACCCTGCATGGATTCTTTGTCTGGGCGCAGAGCAGGGACCTCATTGCGTATAACCCGGTTGAAAGAACGCTTGCTCCGAGAGCGGAATCTGTCCAGATTGGTATCATCTCTCCGTCTGAACTGAAGAAACTCCTGCAAGCTGCCCTTGAGCACGACAGAGGAATGTTGTTCCGATTGGTCCTGGTCGCCTTTTGCGGGCTGCGCCGTTCCGAATGCGTTAGAATAACACGGGATGCCATCCTTGATGAAAAGGATGAAGTATTTGTCTCGGCCTCAATAGCCAAAACCGGGAAACAACGTTTTGTTCCACTCCCTGCCGCTGCCAAGGCCTGGCTCGCCTTGGCGGAATATGAACCGGCTCCTGACGAAATTGACAGATTATACGAGAATCGCCATGGACGCTGCCTCAAAAAAATGGCAGAAATTGCAGGCATCACGCTACCGCATAATGCCCTACGCCATTCGTTTGCCTCATATGCCGCAGCCAAAACACACGATATACCCCGGGTATCCATGTGGCTTGGACACTCGGGAACCAACATGACGGAAAAGCATTACCGGGAAGGCGTTCGTGCTGCCGAAGGCGAAGCATGGTTCCATGTATTTCCGGAGGAAACTGGTCATTAACCTGCTGTTTTTGTTGACCTCCATCTTCAGATGTAGTAACTGGTTTTCGTTGTCCGTCGTCACCATTGAGCGCAGGACATCTTGACGCTCTCAAGCGTTTCATTGGGTTTTCTATAAACCCGGAACGTACAAGGAATGGTGGTCTAGCTCCTCATACCTGTTCCTTGAGTTCCACCCCCAGCGAGTTCGCCGGAGTTTCACGACAGGGGCATTTCTCATATTACTTAATAAGGTTAATTGTCCTGCATTCTTGATGAAGGCAGGCACTCCGGCATAGCCGGGAAGGAGACTCGCTGAGTCTCATAAAACTTGAACGGGAGATCCAAACGAGATCCCACATTATTTTCCCCCTTCAGTATCAAGAGCGCCTGAAGGAACTATTTTCATTAGCAAAGTATGCTCTTGCTTCATACTAATCATGAGTACCTGCAAAAAACAAAGGAAGCGTTCCGACGCATCAATCGAAGCACAATATACCGAAAGAAGAGGAAACTACACGCCTTTCTCTCGGATTATGCTTTCACTCTTCGAAGATCACAACCAGGCAGTTGTCTGGTTCTATCTTTACGCACGTGATTGTTTTACCGTGCATACCATCAGCTCAATCAGTAATGGGACAGGCATTTCCGTAAGAACCCTGCCTTCTGTGCTAAATGCCCTTGCGAAAAATCATTGGTGCTGTAAACAGCGTATACCCAAAAAGGAAGGAACTCCTCTGTATTATCATGACCTGCAAAACTGGAGGGCAAGGACCGCCTTCCCTGATAATTGGATCGAAGTAGCGAAAGGAGGTGTTCCTAGAGGTCTGAACCTTTGTGATCGTCAAAGGCATCAAGATATCTGTCTAAATATCAGAGAAGTTGACAAAAAAGGCATCAAACGCATAGAAATCCCCGTTCCCAACGGGCCAATGCTGGACACTCGACTTACTGCCAAGGACCGGGCATTCTGGCTCTGGTTATACATCCATTGCCAGACGACACCTCCGAAAAATCATACACTCAAGGCCATTCATCAGAAATTGCCTCATTTTTTGAACAAGAAGATCTCTGTGTCTGCGCTGAAGTCACGCCTTAACAAGTTACGCAAAGCCGGGTATCTGGAAGAATCACCTCTCCGGAGCAAGAGGGATGTTCGAGGTACCCTTTGTCTATACAAAGCTGTTTCGAACCCTCCTCTGAAGATACCTGATGGACGTCGGGTACGAATTGAAGCCATGCAAAACCAAGATGAAAATTTGCGGATGACCGAGATGAAGAATTGCGTCGTGAATAACAAAAGTCTGATAACGACAGGTCTCGGCACCGCCTCTGACCTGTCGTTACCGACGACTTCGACAGGAATGAATAGCTCGCCTGCGGCGGCAGGGCTGCGCCCTGACCGCCCCAGTCTCGACTCTTCCCCCGGGATACAGGGTGATGAGCCGCTAATCCCGGAATGGGTTCCTTATCGAAAGGAAGGAGAGGAGGTTTCCTTGCGGGAGCTGAACAGGCTGGTTCAACAGTGGCAGAGACATGCCATGGCCGATGTAAGAAAGGCTATTGCACTGTACAAAAATGAAGAGAACTTGCCTCCCGGTGCTATCATTTTATGGCTGCTTAAACATACCCATTGGGCCCGGCTTCTTTTTGATTCCACCATGACGGATTACGAAGACTATCTGGATGATCTCGGAGCGTTTGCCCTCAAGCGTTCGATCCCATTCGTTGACTGGATTGTCCAGAGATTCAGCACACGCAAACAACCGTTCAGTGTGATTCATGGAATTCATGATTCTCCCGAATTTTACCACCCTCAAGCGATAATCAGTTGGCAGTCAAAAATAACAGAACGTATATGCTGTATCGTATCTCTGTGCCCGGAAATGCTGTCGGAATTCAAGGAATGGCCAAAGCCGATTGACGGGTACCATATCCCCTCCTGGACAGAAAACGGGCTGCGGTCGTATTTGAAATATCAACGTGAAATCTGGCTCGATTCCAGTATTCAAGCGTGGAACAACGGCCCCTTTGACGAGAAAGGAATTCCGCGCTATTACGGCTTTGCGTCGGGGGGTAGCGAAGCATATGTACTGGGGTGCTACTTGGGCAGAATCAAAATTCCAAATAAACAGGTGCAGGAATTTCATCAGTCACAAAACTGGAAAGAACTTTTCGAACATCCTGATCTTTTCAGATATCTGGAGGAGAAAGCGACAGACACCGATTATCAAATTTTGTTCGGAATGAAAAAACGGCAGCTCAATGCGTTAAAAACCGAGTTTGTCAGGAACCTTGTGGACGAACTCATGCAGTTGCGAACCTATGGACTTGACCTCATGAAATATCAGGGGGATTCAAAACAATTAACTGTTTGCAACAAGGAATTCATACAGGAAGTCCGCTGCGTGGCAGAATGTCCTCGATATTGGGGTATAAATGGCTTCAGAACGCCCCGTAAGGGAGCTGGCCTCATATCTCGCTCCGGAGAATAAACGGCCTGCCTGGGGCATCCTGGGGCTAAAAACAATCACAGCACCCGGAGAGCCGTCTCCGGGTGCTGTGAGAGAATGCTGCAAGATGGTCGCAATTATTCTGCAGAAGGGGATTTATTTCTTTTCGTTATCAGCAACGCCCTTCTTCTTTAGAAGAAGGGCGTGCAGAAAGTTTGCCTGTGCGGTTTTATTCCGGGAGGAATGATTCGCATGCGTGTTATCTCAAAAGTGGTGGCGCAGCGGCCTTACACACCATAACTCAAACCTCTGCAATCTGCTCCTAATCAATCATTAGCACCGAATATCCCTCATTAGACTGTTGCCATTCTGTGCCCTCAGTGTCACATTTACCCCTGTTTCAGTGCAGGATTTTGCAAGAAAATGAGACACGCAGTGTCACACTGGGTTCAACTACGATATTCTCGGAGGCTCATACAGCCCGGCTTCCCGGAACTGCTTGATCATCTCCTTATCCTGATACTCGTTGATCCATTTCGGAATAGCAGCTTTAACCGACTCTGGGGTATACAGTTTGTACTCGTACCTGTGTTTATCCAGACTGGGAGAGAACAAGTACTTGCAGACGTAGGCCCAGACATATCCGGGCTCTACATTACCCTCAATACGTATTCATAATCTGAGGCCAGAATCGGAACCTCCCTGCGACAGCTAAAAAACAGCTCTCCTTCATGATGAAGAAGAGCTGCTGAATGGAGGCC
>JAJBVF010000159.1:1247-4086 GCA_020859965.1 Clostridiales bacterium | reverse complement strand
GATCTGACCGGAGTGAACCCGCTTGCATTTCCCGAGTACGAAGAGAAACTGGAAGCCCTGCGCGAAAAGACCGGCCTGACAGAAGCTGTGATTACCGGCAGAGCGTCTGTTCGCGGACAGCAGACGGCGATCGGCGTGATGTCTTCTGAGTTTTTGATGGGAAGCATGGGAACGGCGGTCGGAGAAAAGATTACGCGGATGATTGAGCGGGCGACAGATCTGCGCCTGCCGATTGTCCTGTTTTGCTGCTCCGGCGGAGCGCGGATGCAGGAAGGAATGTTTTCTCTCATGCAGATGGCAAAGACCGCGCAGGCATTGAAGCGTCATGACGAGGCCGGACTTTTTTATCTGTCGGTGCTCACGGATCCAACTACTGGCGGCGTGACTGCAAGCTTCGCAATGCTTGGCGACATTATTCTGGCCGAGCCGGGAGCATTGATCGGATTTGCCGGGGCGCGTGTCATCCGTCAGACAATCGGACAGAAACTGCCGGAAGGATTTCAGAGCGCGGAATTTTTGCAGAAACATGGATTTGTAGACCGTATTGTACGCCGGACGCAGATGCGCAAAACGATTGCGGCGTTGCTGCTGATCCACAGCGACCGACGTCAGGAAAAAGCTGATCAGACCAATGTCAGTGGAGAAACGACTGCTGAGGCAAAAGAGACAGGCATAGATTCTGATACATCGGCTGTGATAAAAGGGACAGCTGCTGGCTCTGCGGCATCATTTGTGGCTGAAGAAGCAGGTACTGGATCTGATGCATCTGTGGTCGGAGAGGCAGGTACTGGATCTGATGTATCGACTTCAAACGCAGAGTATTTTCGCAAGACAGAAAATCCGGGAACGGAACAGACATCGAAGACAGAACAGACGAAGACCGCATGGGAACGGGTCTGCGCAGCGAGGGATTCTGCGCGGCCTCATACGCTGGATTATATTTCAGCACTGTGCTCTGGTTTTCTGGAACTGCGCGGCGATCGCCTCTACGGGGATGACCGATCTGTAATAGGAGGACTGGCAGCCATTGGGGACACTTTCGTCACGGTGATCGGGCAGCAGAAAGGACGCAATGCAAAGGAAAACCGTCATCGCAATTTTGGTATGATGAATCCGGAAGGATATCGCAAATCCCTGCGCCTGATGAAGCAGGCAGAAAAATTCGGCCGTCCGATCCTGCTCTTTGTAGATACGCCGGGAGCATTTTGCGGAACAGAGGCGGAAGAGCGCGGACAGGGTGAAGCAATCGCCCGCAGTCTCTATGAAATGTCTGCGCTGCGCGTACCGATACTCAGCATTGTGACCGGAGAAGGCGGCTCCGGCGGAGCGCTTGCGCTTGCAGTGGCCAATGAAGTATGGATGATGGAAAACGCCGTGTATTCTGTACTTTCGCCGGAAGGTTTTGCTGCGATTCTCTGGAAAGACGGAAAGCGCGCGAGTGAAGCGGCGGATGTTATGAGACTCACAGCACAGGAACTCTGTGAGGCGGGGATTGTAGATCGGGTCATTCCGGAACCGGAACCGGTTCGCTGGGATCATATGGATGAGATTTCAGATATTCTTAAAAATGCAATTCTGGATTTTCTGAGCCAAAGCGCAAAAAAAACACCGGAACAGCTGGTGCAGGAGCGCTATGACCGATTTCGGAAAATCGGGGCAGAGTAAAGAGAAGTCTGCACACAGGAAAACGCAGAAGAAAGACGATAAAAAAGGATCAAAAAGATCCGATAAAAAGGGAGGGCCGGGATCATCCTGATCCCGGCGAGTATGAAAAAGAAAGATTTTTTAAAGCACTTCTTGTTCGGTGCTGAATATAGGATATCTCAGTACTGTGATAGAATCGTGAACGGATTTTGAAGAAAATGTGAAAAGCACATAGAAAAACCCACAGATAAAAACCTGTGGGTTTTCAGCGGAGAGTGTGGGATTCGAACCCACGTGCCCAGAAAGGACAACCGCATTTCGAGTGCGGCTCGTTATGACCACTTCGATAACTCTCCCTGTCAAAATGAAAGCTATGCAGCAGATAAAAACTGCGTGTCACATCTATATATTATAAAACAGAAAAGAAAATTCGTCAATCATTTCTGAAAAAATGTTGCAGGCGTCTTATCTCTTTTCCTGCTTTTTGAATTCCCGCAGCTCCCGGAAAAATTCGGAAAGCATGGTGCTGCACTCTTCTTCGAGAACTCCTCGATCTACGATTACCTGATGATTGAATTCTTTCATTTCAAGCAGATTTAAAATGGAACCGGCGCAGCCGGCTTTGGGATTCATAGCGCCTATGACGGCGCGGGTGATGCGGGACTGGACAATCGCACCGGCGCACATCTGGCAGGGCTCGAGTGTGATATAGATCGTACAGCCTTCCAGCCGCCAGTCGCCAAGCTTTTTGCTTGCCTTGCGGATCGCGTTGATCTCGGCATGAGAAGTGGTATTTTTATCCGTATTGCGCCGGTTGTAGCCGCGCGCGATAATCCGGTCTTCACAGACGATGACGCAGCCGATTGGGACTTCACGCAGTGCATAGGCTTTTTTTGCCTGGCGAAGAGCTTCTTTCATATATTTTTCATCCGCAGTCATTTCATTACTCCAAAAAAAGAGCGCCGACCGATGCCGCGAAGCGGCAATTCTTTTATACAGTCATGCGCAAATAGTTTTCTTTTCTTCTCATATATAATGAATCCGTTATATAATGAATCCGTGCGCCTCGCTTCGAACGCCTGCCACAAACGTTACCCTGACAGTTAACTCGGTCCAGGCTACCTTACGGCACCCAGGAGCTTCCGCTTAGTGCTGCTCCGTTCCCGACCTGACACGGTTCACGGATTCCTGCCGC
>JAJBVF010000159.1:0-1237 GCA_020859965.1 Clostridiales bacterium | reverse complement strand
CCCTCGGCTCGGCATCACCCCTGCTGTAGCGGATTGCAGGTACAGGGCACCGCTGGCTCCCCGGCTGCACGGAAATGTGATACCATATAATTGGAAAGGATAAAAGTTTTATACCTGTATCCATTTCAAATACCACATCACTATACAGGTTTTGCCCGGATTTGTCAAGGTGTTTGAAAAGTGAAATCAGAACGGCAGAGCAGCGGGACGGGCTTTGCCCGGCTTGATTACGGATTTATTTTCGCCAGACGGCTGATCAGATCATCCAGTGAATTTGTTTCAGATTCGTTCGTGTTTTCAGTTTCAGCTTCATTTCTGTTTTCACTTTCGGATTCACTTTTATTTCCGAGCTCAGATTCGCTCTCACTTTCGGATCCATTTTTATTCCCGGATTCGGATTCACTTTCAGATTCATTTTCACTTTCGGTTTCGGATTCCTGTTCGGATTCCGGAAAAAGCTCTTTAAGAAGATCCGGATAAATCAGGTCTTCCGATATTTCTGATTCCGTTTCCGGTGTGGTTTCATGAATTGAGCAGACTTCATCCGGTTCTGTTCCTTTCGCAAAATATTCTGTGTATATGGACGGGCAGACGCCATCCTGTGCCGGAAGATGTGAGTCACTGCATAAAGTGACGGTGGTAATGCTTTCCGGTATGGAGAAGGAGGCGGTGGACAGCTCCGCATGGATCCGTTCCATGACCGCAGACCAGAGTATTCGGCTGTAGGAATGCCAGATTGAGCCGTCAGGAAGGGATTGATTGTTGTCGTAACCACCCCAGACGCTGCAGGTGTAGTATGGCGTGTATCCGACAAACCAGATATCTTTATAGCTTGAGGTGGTTCCGGTTTTTCCTGCGACTGGCTGTCCGGCCGCAGAGACAGAACCATAAGCGGTGCCATCTGTTGAAGAGACAACGTTTTCCATGGCACTTGTGAGCAGGAATGCGGTACTGTCCTGCAGAACGCGCGTGAAACTGCCAAAGCCTGCCTTACCTGAAATACTTGTCGCTTCTGCAGAGGCTGAGCGCCCGGACGCGTCGAGCAGCACCTTCCCGTTCCGGTCCAGTATTTTTGTAAAGAAAAGAGGGATACCGTACATACCGCCATTTGCGATAGATGCATAGGCAGCGCACAGCTCCAGATTGGTGACGCCGTTTGTGATGCCGCCGAGCGCGAGCGGCTGGATGACGTCGGAGGTGCCATCCTGTGATTCCCAGTCGTCTACAAGGGTAGTGA
>JAJBVF010000298.1 GCA_020859965.1 Clostridiales bacterium | reverse complement strand
TCTGAACTATGTTCTTGAGGATGGCTGGAGCGTAGAAGACGCACTGCAGGATGCACAGGATTACCTCGACTTCGAGCTGGAGCAGTAATCCAAAGCGATTCTGAATTATTTAAAAGCAGTAAATCAGGGGAGGCTCGGGAATTGCATTCCCGGGTCTTCCTTCTTTTTTAACTGACAGGGGAAAACCGCAAGGCTGCAAAGAAAATGTATCGGCCGCGCGGTTGTTTGAGAGAGAGGTTGATTACAGTGAATAAAGCGAAAAAATTACTGTATTCCCAGAAGGTAGCACCTTATGTATTCGTGCTTCCCTTCATGTTAAGTCTGATTATTTTCTGGGCATATCCGCTTGTCACAGGCGTGATTATGAGTTTCCAGGAAGTAACGTTCAGCGGCTGGGAGTTTATCGGCACGAAGAACTATGTAAAGCTTTTGTCGGATAAGTTCTTCCGTGTGGCTTTGCTGAACAGTATTGAGTATATGTTGCTGACCCTGCTGCTGCTGATCCCGATCCCGATGCTGCTCGCCGTTCTGATGGAGAGCCGCCTGACCAAGGCGAAGGGCGTCTGGAAGGTGATCCTGTATATCCCGGCACTGACTTCTGTAGTTATCTCCGGTATGCTGTTCCGTCTGATGTTCTCCGAGGGCGACAGCTCTCAGATGAACCAGATCCTGCAGATGTTCGGGCAGTCGAGTATCGCCTGGCTGAAATCAAAGGGAACCGCGTGGGTAGCGCTGCTGCTTCTGTGTATGTGGAGATGGACCGGTGTCAACATGCTTTACTTCGTGTCCGGCCTGAAGAGTATTGACAACAGCATTTATGAGTCCGGTGACATCGACGGCGCAAATGGCTGGCAGAAATTCTGGTATCTGACACTTCCGCTGCTGAAGCCGACTACCGTATATGTACTTACCATTTCGGTATATGCAGGTCTGTCGATGTTCCTTGAGAGCTTCATGTTGTGGAATGGTAACTCGTCGCCGAAGAATATCGGTCTGACAATCGTAGGATACCTGTATAAGCGTGGTATTGAGAAGAATGATATGGGCTACGCATGTACCGTCGGCGTAGTGCTGCTGGTGATCACGATGGCGATCAACATTGCGCAGCTGATTGCAACCGGCACGATCAAGGTTGGAAAGCACAAAGGGGAGGATTAATGACATGGCAAATAATACTCCAAAACAAAAAACAATGGCGGCAAATCATAAAGTTGGGACGTTTCTGGCGACCGGATTATTTGTAATCGTCTGCTGCCTGATCGCGTTTCCGCTCCTTGCCGGCCTGACTGCTTCCTTCCGTCCGGCACGTGAGATTTTCCAGAATGGTATGTCACTGAATCTGAAGGTCAAAGAGTGGAGCCTGAGTAACTACTCTTACCTGTTCACGATGTTTATCAACCCGCATACATCTGATACGACGGCGATTGCGGACTCTCAGAAATATTTCATGTGGTACCGGAATTCTCTGGTGCTGACATGTGAGACCGTCATCCTGACATTGATTATCTGCTATTTCATCGCATATGGTCTGACCATGTATAAATTTAAGCTGAGAGGTCTTCTGTTTTTCATGGTTATCGCGACGATGAGTGTTCCGTTCGAGATCCTTATGCTTCCGCTGTATCAGGAAGTTACGTCTCTTGGCATCATCAATACGAATGCAGGTGTTATCCTGCCCGGTCTGTGTGCCGCTTCGACGATTTTCTTCTTCCAGCAATATATGACCAGCTTGCCGAAGGAGTTGCTTGACGCGGCGCGTGTGGATGGCTGTACCGAATATGGCATCAGCGTAAAGATCATGATGCCGATCACCAAGCCGGCATTTGCTTCCATGGCAATCCTCTGCGCGATGGGTTCCTGGAACAACATGCTCTGGCCGATGCTGGTATATCGTGATACAAGCAAGTTTACACTGCAGATTGGTTTGAACACACTGCTGACGCCTTACGGCAACAACTACGATCTGCTGATCGCAGGTTCCATGTTCGGTATCATCCCGATCCTGGTTATTTACCTGATCTTCAACAGATATCTGGTAGATGGAATGACATCCGGCGCAGTAAAAGGCTGATAAGATGGCTGCGGCGAGGTTTTCAGGATTTGCAAATTGCGTATCAGGCAGTGTGAGAAGTAGAAGTGCTGCTGATTGACAGGTCTTGAGGGCGAGAATGTTTGTGAACCCCGCCATACCGGATAAAAAGGGCCGTGTCAGACATCCTTTGGTTTGGCACGGCTCTTTCTTTGCCTTAAGGGAAGAGATTTGTCTGAGAAACGAAACGCTTTGCTTTTCTGATAGCCAGTCTTTTGGGCACACGAATGTGCCAAGAGTCTGCTTACCGGGAATGCTTTTACAATATATAAAAGGAGGGAATGTGTATGTCAAAACAGGCAAAAATGATACTGGATAAGGCATTTCAGATTTCAGAGATTGATAACCGGATTTACGGCTCTTTTATTGAACATCTCGGACGGGCAGTCTATGACGGAATTTATCAGCCGGGACATCCGCTTTCGGATGCGGACGGATTCCGCACGGATGTGATTGATCTGGTGAAGGAACTGAATGTGCCGATCGTGCGGTATCCAGGTGGAAATTTTGTGTCGAATTTTTATTGGGAAGACAGTGTGGGGCCGGTATCGGAGCGCCCGCATCGACTGGAACTGGCATGGAAGAGTCTGGAAAAAAATGAAGTAGGGCTTCATGAGTTCAGCAAATGGGCAAAAGCTGCGAATTCTGAGGTTATGATGGCACTGAATCTTGGCACGAGAGGAATTTCCGATGCCTGCAATCTGCTCGAATACTGCAACCATCCGGGCGGGACGAAATACAGCGATCTGCGGATCAGTCACGGACAGAAAGAACCTTACGGTTTTAAGACCTGGTGCCTCGGGAATGAGATGGATGGACCGTGGCAGACCGGGCATAAGACGGCGGATGAGTACGGAAGGCTTGCGGAGGAGACGGCGAAAGCGATGAAGATCATTGATCCATCGATCGAATTTGTCGTGTGCGGCAGCTCGAACCGCCAGATGCCGACCTATGCCGTATGGGAAGATCAGGTGTTAAGCCATACATATGAGTATGTGGATTATCTGTCTCTGCATACCTATTATGGAAACCGTTCTGGCGACAGTAATGATTTCCTTGCCAAATCGGATGATATGGATTACTTTATCAAAGAGATCGTGGCGACTTGTGATTATGTCAAAGCAAAGAAGAGAAGCAAAAAGAACATGTATCTGAGCTTTGACGAATGGAATGTATGGTATCATTCCAATGCGGCGGATGACGATATCACAGAGAATCATCCGTGGCAGGTGGCTCCGCCGATGCTGGAGGACATCTACAACTTCGAGGACGCTCTGCTTGTCGGACTGATGCTGATCGTCCTGCTACGCCACAGCGACCGCGTAAAGGTAGCCTGCCTGGCTCAGCTCATCAATGTGATTGCGCCGATCATGACGGACGCGAAAGGGGGCGGTGCCTGGAGACAGACCATCTTTTATCCGTTCATGCACGCGTCGAAGTATGGACGCGGGGTTGCCCTGATGCCGGTGATGGATGTTCCGAAGCACGACACCAAAAACCACGATGGAGTGACCGACGTCGAGTCTGTGAGCGTTTACAATGAGGAAAAAGGCGAGCTGACGATCTTCGCGGTAAACCGCAACCTCTCTGAGGATGTAGTTCTCACCACCGATGTGCGCAGCTTTGCGGGATATCGTCTGGAAGAACACATTGTGCTGGAAAATGACGACCTGAAGGCAGAGAACAGCTTTGGGCATGAGAATGTGGCGCCGAAACAGGCGAACGCACAGAGCTCTCTGGATAGCGGTGTTGTCACGAGCATGCTGCACAAGGCATCTTGGAACGTGATCCGACTGGTGAAGGAGAAATAGTACTTGTTCGGAAATGTTACGAAAAAGGGAACAGAGTAGAAAAAGAAAGAATCAGATAAATATAAGAAGAAGCATGGAAAAGGCCAGGGGTTTGTTCTCTGGTCTTTTTGATGCTGTTCTGAACTGTTTAGAAAGAATAATTATTCAGAACAGCAGGCCACAGACCGCCTTCTTTGAAGGCTATATGCCGCTGAC
>JAJBVF010000040.1 GCA_020859965.1 Clostridiales bacterium | reverse complement strand
CGGGCATTGCTGCCCGCCAGAGAAAAATGTATGAAAAACAAATGTTGGTCTGATGCCTTCATCTGTTTCAAGAAGTAATATAAGCGTAAAATGTGTTGAGATTATGTTCAGAATATGGAAGATATGTGAAAATTACAGTAACCGACGTAAGTCGTTTTGCCTTGTATAGACAGGAAAATAGAATTCTCTTTCATGCTTGACACATTTGGAAAACGAGTGTATCTTGTAAAGACATATGTATGCCATGTGAAGACGTGCAAAGATACATAGATGGAGGAATCAGATCTTTCAACAGAGTTTGCGAGGCAGATTCTGTAAATCAGAGAATGAGGAGAAATGAAAAAATGAGTCAGAAATTAAAGGTTGGTATTCTTGGAGCGACAGGAATGGTTGGGCAGAGATTTATTTCTCTGCTGGAAAATCATCCGTGGTTTGAAGTGGTTACAGTAGCGGCTAGTCCGCGCAGTGCCGGCAAGACTTATGAGGAAGCGGTCGGCGGCCGGTGGAAGATGACGACTCCGATGCCGGAGGCAGTGAAAAAGCTGATCGTGATGAATGTCAATGAAGTAGAAGCGGTAGCCGCGAGTGTGGATTTTGTGTTTTCTGCAGTAGATATGTCCAAGGATGAGATCCGCGCGATTGAGGAAGAATACGCAAAGACGGAGACGCCGGTTGTATCAAACAACAGCGCGCATCGCTGGACGCCGGATGTGCCAATGGTGGTGCCGGAGATCAATCCGGAGCATTTTGAGGTGATTGCTTCTCAGAAGAAGCGTCTTGGTACGACCCGTGGTTTTATTGCGGTTAAGCCAAACTGCTCAATTCAGAGCTACGCGCCGGTGCTGACTGCATGGAAAGAATTTGAACCATACGAAGTAGTAGCTACAACTTATCAGGCGATTTCCGGAGCTGGCAAGACGTTTAAAGACTGGCCGGAGATGGTGGAAAATGTAATTCCTTATATTGGAGGAGAAGAGGAGAAGAGCGAAAAGGAGCCGCTTCGCCTCTGGGGCGTTGTTGAGGATGGTGTGATCAAGCCGGCCGAAGAGCCGAAGATTACCTGCCAGTGTGTTCGTGTCCCGGTATTAAACGGCCATACGGCAGCCGTGTTTGTGAAATTCCGCAAAAAGCCGACGAAGGAACAGCTCATTGAGAAGCTGGAGAGCTTTTCCGGCATTCCGCAGGAGATGAATCTTCCGAGCGCGCCGAAGCAGTTTATCCGCTATATGCAGGAGGATAATCGCCCGCAGGTTACACTGGATGTCGACTACGAGAATGGAATGGGTGTATCCGTAGGGCGTATCCGTGAGGACTCCATCTATGATTACAAATTTATTGGGCTTTCCCACAACACCGTGCGCGGCGCGGCAGGCGGTGCAATACTCTGTGCGGAGACACTGAAAGCGCTGGGATATATTCAGGCAAAATAAGAGTCTGCGTCCCCGTTTTTTATGATATGGACGGCAGTTTGTGAAATCGGGTAGGGATAAAAAACTCTACTCGATTTTCTTTTTCTGTGCTAGAATACTTTTCATCATGATATTTGGAGGGCTGAATGGCAAAATCATTGTTTATTGCGGAGAAACCGAGCGTTGCGCAGGAGTTCGCGAAAGCTTTAAAAGAGAATATGAGGCGCGGCGATGGCTATCTGGAGTCGGATTCCTATGTGGTAACCTGGTGTGTCGGACATCTTGTGACCATGAGTTATCCGGAGGCATATGATCCGAAATACAAAAGATGGAGCCTGGATACGCTTCCTTTTTTGCCGGATGAGTTTTTATATGAGGTGATTCCATCCGTAAAGAAACAGTTTACGATCGTGAGTCATCTTCTGAACCGCAAGGATGTGGAGACGATCTACGTTTGTACTGATTCCGGGCGGGAAGGAGAATATATATACCGGCTTGTGGAGCAGGAAGCAAAGGTAAAAGGGAAAAATCGCCGGCGTGTCTGGATTGATTCGCAGACGGAGGAAGAGATCCACCGCGGTATTGAGCAGGCAAAGGACTTATCGGAATATGATAACCTGGCTTCGGCGGCTTATCTGCGGGCCAAGGAGGATTATCTGATGGGGATTAATTTTTCCCGTCTGCTTACATTAAAATATGGCAATGCGATTTCCGGTTATCTGGGGAAGAAATACGCGGTGGTATCGGTCGGCCGTGTGATGACCTGCGTACTGGGCATGGTCGTCCGGCGGGAACGTGAAATCCGGCAGTTTGTGAAGACACCATTTTATCGCGTAGTTCAATCCATCCAACTGCCGGGCGGTGAAATAAGAGGGCAGATGTACACGGAGAGTCTGCCGGATGGGGCAGGGCCGGATGCAGGACTGCCTGACATTGAGGGGGAGTTCCGCGCGGTAGAGGGCTCCGACTGGTATCTTTCGCCGAAACTGTACAAAGAGAATGGATTTCGTGAAAAGAAAGATGCGGAAGATCTGATCTGCAGATTGATGCCGAAAAGCGCAGGCTCTGTTTTGCAAAATGAGAAGCATACATCGACACAGAGTCTGTTCCCGGAGAATCGCCTGCCGGCGTCGGCCGGCGAGAGCGCCCGCATCGAAACGCTTGAAAAAAAGAAGGAAAAGAAAAACCCGCCGCTGCTCTACAACCTTGCGGAGCTGCAGAATGAGTGCTCGCGCATGTTTAAGATCAGTCCGGATGAGACACTGCGGATCGTACAGGAATTGTATGAGAAGAAGCTGGTCACCTATCCGCGTACCGATGCCAGGGTGCTTTCCACCGCAGTGGCAAAAGAGATTTATAAGAATATTTCCGGCCTGAAACGGTTCGCCCCCGCAGCAGAATTTGCAGAAGAGATTCTATCCACGGGCTCTTATAAAAATATAGCAAAGACCAGATATGTCAATGATAAACAGATCACAGACCACTATGCGATCATTCCGACCGGACAGGGCTTCCATGCGCTCGGCTCCTTAAAAGGGAATGCCTACGGCGTATATGCGGCTATTGTGCGCAGATTTCTGAGCATCTTTTATCCGGCGGCGGAATTTCAGAAGATCAGCATGGTGACGTCGATGGGAAAGGAAAGGTTCTTTTTTTCCTTCAAAGTATTGCTTTCCGAAGGCTATTTTAAGATTGCCGGGAATCCGAATGATCGGAAGAAGAAGAGCCAGGCGCTCAGAGCCGGGAATGAAGCAATTGAAAAGAGCGGGAAATACGGCAATGAGAACGCGGATAGTGTGTCTTTTGATACAGAGGCAGAATTTGGCACAGACCTGCTTGAGGCACTGAAGGGTCTGCGCAAAGGAATGCGGCTTCCGGTGCGTTCTCTCGGAATCCGGGAAGGTGAGACATCGCCGCCGAAACGCTATAATTCCGGTTCCATGATTCTTGCCATGGAGAATGCGGGTCAGCTGATCGAAGACGAAGAACTTCGCGCCCAGATCAAGGGAAGTGGGATCGGCACAAGTGCGACGCGCGCTGAGATTCTCAAAAAGCTGGTTGCGAATGATTACATAGCTCTGAACAAAAAAACACAGATTCTGACGCCGACCCTGCAGGGGGAGATGATCCACGATGTTGTGTACTATTCCATACGTTCCCTTTTGAATCCGGAACTGACTGCCAGCTGGGAAAAAGGACTTACCTATGTGGCGGAAGGCTCGCTCACCAGTGATGAATATATGGAAAAGCTGGAAAACTTTATCCGGTCCCGCACGAATGCGGTTCTGTCGATCACTAATCAGACGCAGATGAGGCCTTTGTTTGATGAAGCTGCAAAGTATTATAAAAACGGGAAAGCGGCGGATGGAGGAACTGGTGGGAGATCAGGTGCCAGATCGGGTGCCAGGACCAGTACGAGATCAAGTGTCAGCTCAGGCGCCAGATCAGGCGCAAAGTCAGGAACCAGATCAGGTACAAGGCCAGGGAAAAAGTCAGGTGCAACGCCATGACAGAGCACTCACAGCACCGGGACAGAAAATAGGGCTTGAAAAAGAGATTTGTCTGTGGTAGGATTTCACCACAAGTAATAAGTGACTGATAAGTTAACGACAGAAAGACGTTTACTATAAATAGCAGAAAAGATGACAGATGAAAGGAAAGTAAGGATATGGAAACGTGCAAAATAAAAAATCTGTATAACCT
>JAJBVF010000022.1 GCA_020859965.1 Clostridiales bacterium | reverse complement strand
AGATTAATAACGTGCTTGGTCAGGCGCTTCTGGCGAAAAAGATGGGGAAGACCCGTCTGATCGCGGAGACCGGAGCGGGACAGCACGGCGTGGCGACGGCGACGGCAGCAGCTCTTCTGGATATGGAATGCGAGGTTTACATGGGGGAGGAGGATACAAAGCGGCAGGCGCTCAATGTCTATCGCATGAAGCTTCTCGGCTCTCAGGTGCATCCGGTGACCAGCGGTACGGCGACATTGAAGGATGCGGTGTCTGAGGCAATGCGCGAGTGGACCAGGCGAATTGACGATACGCATTACTGTCTGGGGTCTGTAATGGGACCGCATCCGTTTCCGACGATCGTACGCGATTTTCAGAGCGTGATCTCCAGAGAGATCAAAGAACAGTTGATGGAAAAGGAAGGAAAGCTTCCGGATGCTGTGCTGGCATGTGTCGGCGGCGGCTCAAACGCGATCGGTACTTTTTATCATTTTATTCCGGATGAGAGTGTGCGCCTGATCGGTTGCGAGGCGGCGGGACGAGGCGTGAATACGGCGGACACCGCCGCGACGATTGCGACCGGAAAGCTTGGCATTTTCCACGGCATGAAGTCTTATTTCTGTCAGGACGAATACGGACAGATCGCGCCGGTCTATTCGATCTCTGCCGGGCTGGATTATCCGGGCATCGGGCCGGAGCACGCATATCTGTATGACAAAGGCCGTGCGGAGTACGTGGCGATTACCGATGACGAGGCGGTTGAGGCCTTTGAATATCTTTCCCGTCTGGAAGGTATTATTCCTGCAATTGAGAGCGCACACGCAGTAGCTTATGCGCGTAAGCTGGCACCGACGATGGATCCGGATCAGATCATTGTGATCACGATTTCCGGACGGGGCGACAAAGACTGCGCGGCGATCGCGCGTTACAGAGGGGAGGATATTTATGAATAAGATACAGGACGCATTTGCAAATGGCAAGGCATTCATTCCTTTTATCACCTGCGGCGACCCGTCGCTGGAGATTACGGAACAGCTGGTCTATGCGATGGAAAAGGTGGGCGCGGATCTGATCGAGCTTGGCATTCCGTTTTCGGATCCGACAGCGGAAGGACCGGTGATCCAGGAGGCGAACAATCGCGCACTCTTCGGCGGCGTGACGACGGATAAGATCTTTGACATGGTGCGCGACATCCGCAAAAATACCCAGATTCCGATGGTGTTTATGACCTACGCAAATGTGGTATTTTCCTATGGCATTGAGCGGTTCGTGAAAAACGCGGCAGAAGTAGGAATGAACGGCATCATTCTTCCGGATGTGCCGTTTGAGGAGAAGGAAGAATTTGCGGTTACCTGCAGGAAATATGGTCTGGATCTGATTTCCCTGATCGCGCCGACTTCTCATGAAAGGATTGCAAAGATTGCGTCCGCAGCGGAAGGCTTTATTTACTGTGTTTCGTCCCTCGGCGTGACAGGTGTCCGCAGTGAGATCACGACGGATATCGGAGAGATGGTGCGCCTTGTGCGGGAGAATTCCAGGATTCCCTGCGCGATTGGCTTTGGTATTTCGACGCCGGAGCAGGCAGTGAAAATGGCGAAGGAGGCAGACGGCGTCATCGTGGGCTCCGCAATCGTAAAGCTCTGCAAGGAATATGGGACAGATTGTGTGCCGAAGGTCGCAGAGTATGTGAAGAGCATGAAGGATGCAATTACCGATCTTTGATTATTTTGAACAGATATGAATAAGTTTTACCCGGGCAGGTCATACTCTGGAAAAAGGAAAGGAGTATGACCTGTTTATGTCGGGAAAAAAGATTGTATGGGATGAATTAAGCCCTGATGATAAATTGAAGTATGAGATCGCGGAGGAACTAGGCCTGCTGGAAAAGGTGAAGACGGAGGGCTGGAAATCGTTGTCAGCGAAGGAGACAGGGCGCATCGGCGGACTGATGACAAAGAAAAAAAGAGAAATGCGTTGAAATCCCCGGATTTGTTTCATATAATGATCATAAAGCTGCGAAGCAGCGACAGATCAGATGTACATTCATCATTATTATTGGATAGGGAATGGATATGAAATCACTGAATGAGGATATCAAAAACGGCAGCTTCCAGCATGTCTATCTTCTGTATGGAGAGGAAGCTTACCTGAAAAATCTGTATAAGAAAAAGCTGCGCGATGCTATTTTGCCGGATGGTGGTACGATGAATTACACCAGCTTTACCGGTAAAGGAATCGATGTGAAGCAGTTGATCGATCAGGCCGAGACGATGCCCTTTTTTGCGGATCATCGTCTGATTCTGGTGGAGGACAGTGGATTTTTCAAAAACGCGTCCCCGGAGCTGGCGGAGTATCTGCCGCAGATGCCGGAGGAAACGATTCTGGTCTTCGTGGAAAATGAAGTGGACAGGCGGGGAAAACTGTTCAAAGCTGTGAAAAACTGCGGACGTGTGGTGGAGCTTGGGCGGCAGGATGCACGGACTCTGACTTCCTGGGTGCTTGGCATGGTGAAAAAGGATGGAAAAAAGATCACGCAGGATGCCATGAATCTCTTTCTGGAAAAAACCGGGGATGATATGGGAAATATCGGACAGGAGCTGGAAAAGCTGCTTTCTTACACGATGGATGCCGATGCGATCACGCCTGCGGATGTGGAAGCTGTCTGCACGGAGACAACAGAAAATCAGATTTTCGAAATGATACGCGCGGTGACGGAGAAACAGCAGCGGAGGGCGCTGGAGCTGTATTATGATCTCCTTGCTCTGAAAGAACCGCCGTTGCGGATTTTGTTTCTGATCGCAAGACAGTTCAATCAGATGCTCCAGGTACAGGATCTGAGTGATCAGGGACTTGACAATGCTTCCATCGCATCGAAGGCGGGCATTGCTTCCTTTATTGTCAAAAAAAGCCTGTCCCAGGCTTCTCACTTTTCAAAGGAGGCATTGAGACAGGCAGTGGAAGACTGCGTGGAAGCCGAAGAAGCCATCAAAACCGGACGATTAGGTGATCAGCTGGCAGTGGAGATGCTGATCGTAAAATTCAGCGGACAGGTAGCCTCGTGAGATGATTGCAAATTCAGCGGGCAGGTGGCACCGTGAGCTGCTGATCGCATAATTTGGCGGGCAGCTGACCTTGTAGTTACGGATATGTTCTTCCATCTCTACACCTTCGCAGATCACGTGGTAGCCGGGACCTTTGAGTATGGTAATAATCTGATTCAGAAAATAAATTCCTTGTTTTATATGGACAGTCAATTGAGAAGCTGAAGCATTCATATCAAAATAGATCTGAGAAAGCTTCCGACCACGCGGATTATGGAAAACGATGATATTTCAGAAAAAAATCAGACTCTTTACATCATTCTGGCGGTGTGTTAAACTCAGAACAGGCAGAAATTGTGTCGGTGCAGACAGCGCCGGATGACGGAAAATGGAGTGAAAAGTATGGGAAAGGATATACATACGGAAGCTGTGGATCTGCTCCTGGAAGCGATCCTTTGTCTGGAGAATAAAGAGGAATGCTACCGTTTTTTTGAGGATGTATGCACGATAAATGAACTGTTGTCTTTGTCACAGCGATTTGAAGTGGCGCGCATGCTCAAAGAAAACAGGACTTATCTGGAGATTGCGGAAAGCACCGGTGCTTCCACGGCGACGATCAGCCGTGTGAACCGGTCGCTGAATTATGGAAACGACGGATATGATATTGTGCTTTCCCGCCTGAAAGAGCAGAAGAAGATCTGAGCTATTTTTCTTCCGGATCTTTGCCGGAGAACCCATCGACCATCTGCTCGATTACCTGTTTTTTGAGATAAATATCAAAGCTCAGCATACAGATAAAAGAGAAGAGCTGTAAAGTTTCCCGGTCTTCTTCCGGGCAGTCTTCAAAGGCATTGGAAGCGGTATGCCAGGTTTCCATAATATCACGGCACACATTGGTGATCCACTCCTGACTTAGATCATAGGCTTCGGCGTAGATATCATCGATGGAAATAGGATTTTCCGTCTGAAAGAATCGCTCCTCGATCGGTGAGAGGATCGCACGGATATCGGTCAGAGACAGGAAATCCTTAAAATAATATATGAAGACCAGAAGAAGCAGATGCTCTTTTGTGTAGCGTTTTTTCTCTGGAGGGGGCA
>JAJBVF010000072.1 GCA_020859965.1 Clostridiales bacterium | reverse complement strand
TAGTAGAGACGACTTTTCAGGATCTGATCCAGTGGTCAGATATGTATCAGAATTATTTTCGTATTGAGGATAAGCCATTTTTGAGCGTGCAGCTGATCGAAGCACGCTATCAGACGGAGGATGAGCTGATTTCTGCCGTGCAGAAAGGAAATGAAAAAAAAGCGCTGGAGATCGTCGCCAGTCAGTCTTCACACATCATACCAGAACGGTTAAACAGCCGGCTGCGGGATCAGATGGACTACTGCATTACGCTGAACACTCTGCTCCGCAAGGCTGCGGAGCTTGCAGGAGTACATCCCATCCACATCGACTCGCTCTCCAATCAGAATGTGAAAGCCATCGAGGCACTCACCAGCACAGAACAATGCGCCTCTTTTCAGAAAGAATGCGTTCAAAACTACTGCCGTCTTATCCGCAAATATACGATCGGCAACTATTCCCCGTTGACGCAGAAGGTGCTCACCTATATCTCGACTGATATCGATGCGGACTTAAGTCTGAAGTCTTTTTCAGAACTGCTCTCGGTCAACGCCAGCTACCTCTCCACCCTGTTTAAAAAAGAAGTGGGCGTGTCGCTCACGGAATATGTCAACCGCAGCCGTATCCGTCACGCGCAGGGACTGCTGCTTAGCACCGATCTTCCGCTCAAGACCATTGCGCAGCAGTGCGGCATCCCGGATATTTATTATTTCAGCCGCCTGTTCAAACGTATTACGGGCACTACGCCGAAAGCATATCGGGATAACCAGAATTTTAACAGGCTTCAGGAATTATAGAAAGGAAGTTCGATATGTCTGAGGAAAAAGAAATTTCATTTACAGAAGGCCCGATTTTTGGCTCCCTGGTTCGGTTTGCGGGACCGGTTCTGGGTGCTTTGGTTCTGCAGGCTGCCTATGGAGCAGTGGATCTGCTCGTGGTCGGACGATTTGGGGATGCTGCCAGTATCTCTGCAGTCGGCACGGCGAGCAGCTTTATGCAGATGGTTACTTTTATCATTACAAGTCTGGCTATGGGATCTACTGTGCTCATCGGACAGCATATTGGTGAAAAAAATCCAAAAGCAGCGGGCAATGCGGTTGGAACAACGATTATACTGTTTGCTGTTATCGGCGTTATCATGACAATCATACTGGAAGCAGCCGCCGGGCCAATCGTCCGCATTCTGCAGGTACCGGATAATGCAGCTGCAAAAGCCATTCTGTATCTGCGCATCTGTTCCGGAGGTCTTCTGATCATTATCACCTACAATGTCATCAGCGGTATCCTGCGCGGCATCGGAAACGCAAATCTCCCTTTTATTTTTGTAAGTATTGCCTGCGTGGTAAACATCGCCGCCGACCTGCTTCTGACCGGTCTGCTTGGGATGGATGTAGCAGGCGTCGCGATTGCTACGGTCTTTGCCCAGCTCGTTTCCGTCATCATTTCTCTGGGAATTATCCGCAGGCAAAAAATGCCGATCATATTTTCCCTGAAGCAGTGCCGCATCTATCCGGTCGAACTGCGAAAAATCCTGCATGTCGGCATACCGATCGCACTGCAGGAGACGCTGAGCCAGATCTCTTTCCTGGTGATCAATTCGATTGTAAATGGTATGGGACTGATGCCATCCGCAGGATACGGAGTCGCGCAGAAGCTGGTTTCTTTCATCATGCTGATACCATCTTCCGTCATGCAGAGTGTTTCCGCTTTTGTAGCGCAAAATATCGGAGCGGGTCAGAAAAAGCGTGCCCAGAAGGGCTATCTCACAGCAATGGTCACTGGTGTATGCGTCGGCATCGGCGTGTTTCTGGTCGGATTTCTGGGAGGTTCCACTCTGTCCTCACTGTTCACTTCGGATGCGGAAGTCATCGCGGAAAGCACCTCCTACCTGCGCGGATTCTGTATTGACTGTGTATTTACCTGTGTGATGTTCAGCACAAGCGGCTATTTTAACGGCTGCGGAAACAGCGTACCAGTCATGCTCCAGGGCATCACTGCTTCCTTTTTCGTCCGCATTCCCGTGGCACTTTTCATGGCTTCCCTGCCGAATGCCTCTCTGTTTTATATCGGCCTGACAACGCCAATCGCTACGCTTTACGGAATCCTTTTCTACGGTATCTGCTTTGCGTGGATGCGCAGAGCCCCAAAAAAGAAATAACAGCTAAATAATATTCAGGGGCATATGTTAATAATCTTTTTCTTGACATATGTCATAAACTGGGGTATTCTGTTAATGTATTACCATGATCATGAGGCATATGATCCAGTCAGGATGATAGCCTCATGGCCAAAAACTACCTCTGAAAATACCGGAAGCTCTTAAGATCATGAACAGAATCTCAAAAGAAAAGAGGCGACAGAATGTCAAGACCTGTCAAATGCAGAATGATCTGCCATCTTCCGCAGACATTGGAATTTATTCCAACGGGAAATAAAGAGAACGAGGCAGCGGAAAGGGAAGCGATCATCCTGACTGTGGATGAATATGAGACCATCCGCCTGATTGATAAAGAAGGACTGTCACAGGAGCAATGCTGCAAACGGATGCAGGTCGCACGAACCACAGTACAGAAAATTTATGATTCTGCCCGCAAAAAACTGGCAGACATGCTCTCAGAAGGCCGTTCTCTGAAAATCGAAGGTGGCGAATACCGTCTCTGTAACGGTCAGAACCGGGCATGCGGTATAGACGAATGTTATAAACAGGAGCTTTTTAAGATATTTCGGAAATCGAAAGGAAAAATGATCATGAGAATTGCAGTTACTTACGAAAACGGACAGATTTTTCAGCACTTTGGGCACACAGAGCAGTTTAAGGTTTACGACACAGAAGATGAAAAAATCGTATCTTCTGAAGTAGTCAGCACAAACGGCCAGGGACATGGTGCATTGGCTGAAGTTTTGAATGCCCTGCAGGCAGAAATACTGATCTGTGGCGGCATCGGCGGCGGTGCACAGGCCGCTCTCGCGTCAGCAGGTATCCGGCTCTACGGCGGTGTGACAGGTGATGCGGATGCTGCTGTGGAAGCACTGCTCGCAGGAACGCTTGCCTACAACCCGAATGTTCATTGCAGCCATCACGAAGGTGGGCATCATGGGGAAAATTGCGGTGAGCATGGCGGACATCATCACGGAGAAGGGCATGAATGCCGACATGGTCACTGCACAGACTGACCGCTGTTGCTGATTTTAATCCAGTATGAGGCAGCTTTTTGCCTCATACTTGCCCGCGCCGGCCGCGTCTGGCACCAGCCAGAAAGATTCCCTCGCCGGGTTATGTCCACAATCTTTGATTGTGGATGCGGGCATCCCACGCTTCGCATGGGATATGCCCTGTGCGGCCGTGCGCATCACAGAACTGCCCGCAGACTCACATGCTTACACTCTCACCGCATAATCCAGACTGATCCATCCGTTTCGTCCGTTCTGGTACGCTTTCAGCAGCCCCCATCCGGCAGCCGATCCAGTCCCTTCGGAAGTCTCCACGATCGTGAACACGCCTTTCCCGGTATACTTCCCGGTCTTCGCAAACTCTGTTCCGGGACCTGTGCGGATATTCAGGTTGCTGATGCTCACCTTCACCTGGAAGCTTTCCGTCTCCTCACTTTCAGGAGCATCCGCTGTCCCGGACGTAAGCATCTCCTGGAACGCCTTCCACTGACTTTCATCCCCGGACTCCGCATTCCATCCGATGATCCCCGGACACAGCTTCCCGGTCACGTCGTAATGGCGGATCACATGGTCCGCGCCAATGGAATATTTTTCCATCAGATAACGCGTCAGCTCCACCGTCTTCGCAATTACCGCATCCGTAAAGCTCCACGTCTTATCATTCGCGGGCGGAACCTTCCCCGTGCTGTTCGTCGAACAGACCTCAATCCCGATGGAATTTGCATTTTTCGCCACACCATGCAGGGATCCTCCCTTTGTGGAAAGATTCCTGCCCCCAGAGTGCCAGCAGTACCTGTTTTCCAGATCCGGATTGTACTGTACGATAGTCTCATCATCCACAATAAAATCTGAGGACGCCTGATTCGCCGTGCTGGCAAAATATTCCGCCGTGTTCGCCGCATTCCCTTTCGCCGAGGAAACCCCCGCCGTATAATGGATCACGATATATTTGATCGCCCTCCCGGCGGATGCTGTCG
>JAJBVF010000440.1 GCA_020859965.1 Clostridiales bacterium | reverse complement strand
TCTCCGTTCCATTCTGATACAATGTGATCCGAACCGGCTGCCCCGTATAGCCTGAAGGGGCTGTCAGAGAAGCATTACACTGCCAGGTGCCGCTTTCGGATGTAGTTGAAGTTGCAGTAGAGGATGTGGTTGAAGTTGTCGATGTATCGTCCTCTGCAGTCGTTGAGGTATCTCCGTCTGAAGTCGATGATAGACCGGTACTGATATAGAGAATAACGGTACTGCCTGCAGGCACTTGTCCATCTGACTCGTCCGCACTGGTACGGGTCACCAGGCCCTCGCTGATGGTATCGCTGGATTCATACGCATATTCCGAAGTCAGCCCCAGCATTTCCAGAGCCTCCTCTGCTCTTTCCACTGTGTAACCGGTCAGATCCCAGAGAGTCTTATATTCGATGTCTCCCGCTTCGGTCTCTTCTTCCTGCGAGCCCTGGCTGACATAAAGTGTGATCACGTCACCAGAGCTTACCAGTTCGCCATATTCCGGATCTGTGGAGATCACATATCCGCTTGCTACCGTATCACTGTACTGCGTCTCGTCCACCTCATATTGAAGTCCCCGGGAAAGAAGAAGAGCCTCTGCCTGGGTAAGCTCCATATTGCTGAGGTTGTCTAATACAAACTCCGCGGCGGTCTCCGTCTCTGTCTCCGTCTCAGATTCTGTCTGTTCGCTGGTCTCAGACTCAGATTCCGATTCCGTTTCAACAATAATAACATCACTGGAATCCGATTTCCTGCCTGAGAAATCCAAAAGCCCCAGAGCATTCACCAACAAAGCCAGAAAAATACAGCCAACAATCACTGCAATAATGATCCCGCCTACAGTCACCGCTTTTTCAAGCTTCGGATTCAGATCTCCTTCTGTGTCTTCCTGCTGTATCCTGCTCCTCGAAGGCTCAAAGGACTCATCCAGACGATAGTCTCCCTCCTCATCGCTCCCGTGTGTCTGATAATCCTCCGCCCCGGTATAGGAACTGTAATAATCCCCGTCCTCCGATAAATCGGTTCCATATCCCGCATTCCACCGGTTTCCGTCATACAGGTTCTCCTGCCTTCCCGGTGAAACATCCTGATACTGACTTTTCTGATAATAGCTGCCCGGCTGATAAGCGCGGTCCTGCACAGAATCATTCCCCTGCATATGCATATTTGCCGCAGCACCCACATCCAGTGTTTCGTCATAAGAAGGCATCCGCTGCTCTGACCGGATCTGCTCCATCTCTTCTTTCGACATTACGATCGTCCGGGATGTACGGTCTGCTACCGGCCAGGTCACAAAATCACCTTCCGGATTGACCAGAGATTCTCTCAGATCACGAATCAGCTCCGTCATATTCGGATAGCGGCGATCCGGGCTTTTCTGTGTACATTTGAGAACAATCTGATTCGTACTGTAAGGAATTTCCGGAACCTCTTCCCGCGGTCCGTGCAGCTCATCCTGCAGATGACGGAGCGCTATTGCTACCGCTGTATCACCGTCAAATGGTACATGCCCTGTCAGCATCTCATACAGTGTGATGCCCAGTGAATATATATCGCTTTTTTCATCGCTGTAGCCGCCTCTGGCCTGCTCCGGCGAGCTGTAATGCACCGATCCCATCACGTTGGACGTCACCGTATTTACGGAAGCGGCGCGCGCGATGCCAAAATCCGCTACCTTCACCTTGCCGTCTGTAGAAATCATGATATTCTGAGGCTTCACATCCCGATGAATAATCCCATTATTGTGAGCAGCCTCCAGTCCCGCAGAAATCTGCAGTGCAATACTGGTTGCCTCCCGGACAGACAGGCGTCCTTTGTCCGCAATATATTGCTTGAGCGTAATCCCTTCCACCAGCTCCATCACAATATAATTGATACCGGCTTCTTCTCCTACATCATAAATATTCACAATATTTCCATGGGCCAGGCCGGCAGCAGACTGCGCTTCCACCCGAAATTTGGAAATAAAGGCCTTATCCTCCCGGAATTCCTTTTTCAGTACCTTGACCGCAACAAAGCGGTTCAGCTTGTGGTCCTTGGCCTTATATACATCGGCCATACCGCCGGAACCGATCCTGGATATGACCTCATATCGGTTCTGAATAAACATTCCTGCATTCAACATATCTTCTTCCCCATTATCAGACTTCAGCGAGAACTACTGAGATATTGTCTTTTCCCCCGTTTTTGTTTGCCTCATTCACCAGATACTGTGCAGCTTCTTTCGGCGAATGACAGTTTTTCACGATCCGCAGAATCTCCGCATCTTCCACCATATTCGTAAGTCCGTCCGAGCAAAGCAGGATGTGATCCCCTGCCTCAAGCTTTACATCAAAAAAATCAACCCGCACTGGCGCCTTTACGCCTACCGCCCGGGTAATCACATTTTTGTCCGGATGACTGCGCGCATCTTTGCGCTGCAGCTCCCCCATCCGGACCATCTCTTCCACCAGAGAATGATCTCTTGTGATCTGTGAAATTTCCTGATCGATCAGATAAAGCCTGCTGTCCCCGACGTTCGCGACATACAGATATCCGTCCTTTATTACAGCCGCCACCACCGTCGTCCCCATTCCTTCCAGCGATCTGTCCGCGGCCGCTTTTTCTATCACGCAGTCGTTCGCAAAATGAATCGCTTCAGAAAGGAGCGGAATCGGCCGTTTTTCCTGCGCCTGTTCAAGATATTCAATGATAGACTCCACTGTGCAGCGTGAAGCCAGATCTCCTCCATTATGTCCACCCATTCCATCCGCGACGATCATCAGATTTGGAAGATTGCCTACCGGCTGGTCGGAGGCATAGACAAAATCCTGATTGGAGGCACGCCTCCTGCCGATATCCGTGACGCTGTAAACCTTCATCTTACTTATCCTTTCTTAACTGTTCCGTACCTCACAGCCTGGCAGCATCATAAAGTCATAAATCTAAGCGTAAACGCTCGTTTCCTGGCTTTCGGCTCCGGCATCATCATCATTTTATCATAGTACCTGAAAAAGGGCAAGATTCGTTCAGATATCCTTTTCTCAATTGTCCGCAGGCACCAGAAATGTCTCTTCCCATCTCTCTTCGAACGGTAGCATTCATTCCGCATTTCTCCAGGATGTTTTTAAAAGTAAGGATTGTATGCTGACCAGACTGAACATAGTCTCTTTCTTCAATCGGATTGACCGGGATCAGATTGATATGGCAGTTCCATCCATGAAGCAGCTTTGCAAGCAGCTTTGCATCTTCCGGTGCGTCATTGATCCCGCCCACCAGGCTGTATTCAAAAGTCATCCGGCGACCGGTCTGCTCAAAATAATACCGGCAGGCGTCAAGCACGTCACTCAAATCATATTTATAAGCCACCGGCATCAGCAGCTTGCGTTTTTCCTGCGATGGGGCATGCAGGGAAAGCGCAAGCGTGATCTGCAGCTGTTCCCCGGCAAGACTTCGTATTTTATCCGGGAGTCCGCAGGTCGACACCGTGAGATTTCTCTGACCAAGATGCAGGCCATTTTCATCGGAAAGAAGCTTAATAAAACGCAGTAAATTGTCATAATTGTCAAGCGGTTCTCCGGTGCCCATTACCACAACATGAGAGACACGTTCTCCGGTAATCCGTTGAATGGAATATACCTGATCAAGCATCTCTGAGGGAAGAAGATTTCTTGTGAGGCCTCCGATCGTTGAGGCACAGAACCTGCAGCCCATACGGCAGCCGACCTGGGAAGAGATACAGACAGAATTCCCAAAATGATAACGCATCAGTACACTCTCGATCACATTTCCATCAGCCAGGCCAAACAGGTATTTCTCCGTCCCATCCAGCGCGGAAATGTGCCGTTCTACAAGTGTGTGTGAGGTATAAATATAACGGTCGCGAAGCGTTTCCCGAAATGCTCCCGGAAGATTTGTCATCTCCCCGAAGCTGCGGGCAAGATTCCGGTGCATCCATTGATACAGCTGTCTGGCACGGAATGGTTTTTCGCCAAGTGAAGTCACTTCCGAAGTCAGCTCCTCCAATGTCAGAGATTTCAGATCTTTTTTCGACATACCTCAACACCTCCGCAGCCTGGCAATGAAAAAGCCATCTGAATTATGTATGCCGGGAATCAGCTGAATATACCCCCCTGCCGTCGTCCGGCTTTTCAGTTCGTCACAGATATATGG
>JAJBVF010000394.1 GCA_020859965.1 Clostridiales bacterium | reverse complement strand
GTCTGAAGCACCACACTTCCCTCGTCAAAAGAAAGGACGTCTGTCACGCCTGTCACACTGCCCTCCGCTCTGTCCTTCCATGAAATACTATGGGGTTTTACGCCGCTTTTTTCTTCCATCCCGCACCCCGGATGCAATCGCCTCGCTTAAATATATGTAAAAACAGGTTCATTCAGAACACAAATCCCTGGCTCATGAATCCGTTTCTATTCAGGCGGCGCCTACAACTGCACAGCCGAAAAAATCCCGCGGCATACGCCACGGGATCTTCCTAATGTTCCAAATCCTGTAATTCTGTCGTTGACCCACGAAGTTCTCCGCAACAGGCACCATCCGAATGCGTGATCCTTGCACAATCCACTGGAACTGTCTGCTTACAGATAGCGATACAGTTCGGAAGCTGCATCCTTTTTGACCGTTTCCTGCACAGAGAGCACTTCCACTTTCACTGTGCGGCCGCCAAACGCTATCTCGATCACATCACCCGGCTTCACAGCCACGGAGGCTTTCGCCGCCTTGCCATTGACCAGCACACGCCCTGCGTCGCACGCTTCGTTCGCCACAGTCCTGCGCTTGATCAGCCTCGATACTTTCAGATATTTGTCCAGACGCATCTGCTTACTCGTTTACGATGTCTTTCAGAGCCTTCCCGGCTTTGAACTTCGGTGTCTTAGAAGCAGCGATCGTCATGGTCTCGCCAGTCTGCGGATTTCTTCCTTCTCTCTCGCCGCGGGTAGAAACCTCAAATGTGCCAAAGCCTACAAGCTGAACCTTCTCACCGTTCTTCAGCTGCTCTGCCACTACATCTGTGAAAGCCTTGAGAGCCTTCTCTGCATCCTTCTTAGATAATTCTGTCTTCTCTGCGATAGCAGCAATTAATTCTGTCTTATTCATTTTAAATTCCTCCTGATCGTTCTTTAGAAACAGCCGCGGAATCTCAGATTCTGTGACCGCTTCCTGCTATATTTCATGCTTCTTTCCGGTCCTCCGTTTTATCCGGATGAACCCCGCTACTATTTATATAATGAACGAACTGGTTTGTCAAGGATTTCCTGTATTTCTCGCGGATTTCTCAAAAGATCACTCACAACACGCTTACAGCATCTGATTGATCATGGAGAGTACCTGCTCGCCAAGCGCCGCAGACTTCTCATCCGCGTCCTCCAGGGATATTCCCTTGATCCCAAAGTAAAATTTCACCTTCGGCTCTGTACCGGACGGGCGCACGCACAACCATGCATTCTCAGTCAGGTCATAATAAAGCACGTTGGAATTCGGAAGTCCGGTCGGTTTCACCTCTCCCGTAGCAATATCTGTGATCGTGTCCATCTTATAATCACGCGCGGAAAGCACTTTATAGCCGCCAATCTCTGTCGGCGGATTCTTTCTCAGTGTATCAAGGATTTCCTGGATCTTCTGCAGTCCTTCAATGCCTTTCAACGTAATGGACTTAATATCGTCTTTGTAATAGCCGTAGCGCTCGTACATGTCGATCATCGCATCCCAGAGGGTCTTGCCCTGCGTCTTGTAATACGCGGCAGCCTCAGCCAGTGCCATCACTGCAACGATCGCATCTTTGTCGCGCGCATGCGTACCGATCAGGCAGCCATAGCTCTCCTCAAAGCCAAACAGGTAAGTACCCTTGCCGGTCTGCTCAAAGCCAAGGATCTGCTGTCCGATATACTTAAAGCCGGTCAGCACTTCAGTCAGACCGGTGCCGTAATAGTTTGCGATCGCATCTGCCATATTCGTCGTCACGATCGTTTTAATAAGAACGCCGTCTTCCGGAAGTCCCTGCAGCGCCTTTTTCTGGCTGATCTCGTAATCCGCAAGCAAGCAGCCGGACATATTTCCGGTCAGTGTATGGTATACGCCCTCAGAGTCCTTCACACGTACGCCAAGACGATCTGCGTCCGGGTCTGTCGCCAGCACAAGATCGGCATCAAGCTCCTTCGCAAGCTTCAGTCCCAGTTCAAATGCTTCATCCGCTTCCGGATTCGGATAGCTGACGGTCGGGAAATCACCATTCGGAAGCTCCTGCTCCGGTACAACAAATACGTTTTCGAAGCCCAGCTCTTTCAGTACACGGCGAGCAGGGATATTGCCCGTGCCATGCAGCGGCGTATACACGATTTTAAGATTCTTTCCTTCCTGACTGATCGCTTCCGGATGAAGTACAAGCTTTTTCAGGCACCCGATAAATGCGTCATCAATCTTCTCTCCGATCACCTCATAGAGTCCCGCAGCGATCGCGGCATCCTTGTCCATCGTCTTCGCAGCCGTATAATCCGTGATTGCCTTTACTTCGTCCATAATACCGGTATCATGCGGCGGAGTGATCTGCGCACCATCCTCCCAGTATACTTTGTAGCCGTTGTATTCCGGCGGATTGTGGCTGGCAGTGATGTTGATGCCTGCAATACATCCCAGCTCCCGTACTGCAAAAGACAGTTCCGGCGTCGGGCGAAGTGATTCAAACACATATGCCTTAATTCCATTCGCAGCCAGTGTCAGAGCCGCGAAATCCGCGAACTCCGGCGACATATGCCGGGAGTCATACGCGATCGCAACGCCCGGTCTGTCTGCCTTCCCGGCACAAGCCTTGATGATATAATTTGCCAGACCCTGTGTCGCCTTCTGTACGACATACTGATTCATACGGTTAGTACCGGCGCCGATGATTCCACGCAGCCCGGCTGTACCAAATGCGAGTTCTGTATAGAACCGCTCCTTAATCTCATTCTCATCGTTCTCAATCGCTTTCAGCTCGGATTTTGTCGCTTCATCGAAGTAGGGATTTGAAAGCCATTCCTCATAGGCCTTTCTGTACGCTTCCATTAGATACCTCCTGTATATTTGTCTTTTATTTCCGCTCAGTATCTGCCGCGAAATAATCTCTCCATCCAGCGGCAGCTCCAGGCGATTATCCAGCACCCTGACGCATCCATCCGGGCATTGGCTTTTGATAAGTCGATTATAGCAAGTTTTTCCCAAAATGAAAACCGCTTTTCTGAATAGTTACAATATTTTTACAAATTCCAGTCTTGCTCCCTCCTGGCGATTCATTTTTTCCAGCTTCTCGATGTATTGGCGCGATATCCATGCTTTGTTGCTGTCATAATAGCTTGCCGCAAGCTTACGGAATTTTTCCGGATAAAGCATTCGCGCACGGATCAGCCGCTGTTCCGCACGCGATATCGGGCGTATCTGACTGTAGGCTGCAAGCATGCGCGTCCCAAGCCGGATATTCCAGTCCTGTTTTTCCAGGATCTTTCGCATGAAATGACACAGATCTTTCACCTGAAGATCAAAGCGGCATCTGTCAAAATTTGTCGTGGCAATTTCATAACCGCACACCAGAACATGATGATGGCTGTAATCACCATGGCAAATACATCCGTCCCGCTCTGTCTGAAGAGATTCCATTCCATCTCTGCCCTGTGTCAGCAGTTCCAGGGCCTCCTGTGCCTTCGCATAATACTTTTCATAGCACTCCAGGAACATCTGCTCAAAAGCGCTCTTGCGATGGCGGGCACGCACAAATATGCGGATCCTGCGAAGCTGTGCATTCCAGGAACACATCTCCTCTGACGGCATCTGAGCAGTATATTTCTTCCGGAATTCCGTCTGCTCTCCTGCCTTCATCAACCGGTGCAGGCGAGCCAGGTTTTCCACCGCCTGGAGGATCTCGTTTTCACTGGATGTATCACACTCACGCCCAGGGTACCATTCTTTCACGACATAGCGGTTTCCTTCCCAGTCCCGGGAGACCAGTGAACCTTCTCTGTTGGGAAGAATCCTGTCTACATTCTGATAGCCGCCTTCCCGGATCATTGCCATCACGTAGTTCTGAAACAGAGCCCGGTCCTCAGAGCCGGAATAATCACTCAGAATCCTGCGTCCTCCGGGCGTTTCAAGAAACCATGCTCCTCTCCCACGCCTTGTGTTGATGACATCCAGTTCATATTGCTCCAGCACCTTCAATGCTCTGTCATTCATACCGCGCCCTCCCTCTCAGAAAATGCCTGCTTTTTCGTGTTTTTCGGGGCAATCGGACAGAGAAACGCCGTTCTCCTCTATCCGTCACTGCGCCAGGCGGGTGCAGCGCAAGCTGCATAATTCCATACCCTCCTGTGT
>JAJBVF010000559.1 GCA_020859965.1 Clostridiales bacterium | reverse complement strand
TACCAATATTTTTGGTTGTATGTTATAATTTTCATATCATTTATAAAATCAATGATAATTTAAAACGGTCAGCCGCAGACTGCCTGTTATGAAACCATATGACGAAAATGCATCTGATGTCAGCGCCTGACGAGCGTTCCGTTTTACAGGAGGCACCTATGAAAAATAACAGTCAAACATCCATCTCTCCTCTGCTGAAGCTTTTCTATGAAAGCACCAGCCTCCCTGTTACCGTCTTTGAAAATAAAACCATCCGTGAAAGATATGCGCTGGCACCTCAGGACTACAATCTTCCGCTGTTACTGTACTCTTCCCTTTCAGGGAACCTCCCGGACATCTGGTATGCCAGCACCCCGGAAGATGTGTATTTTGCAGGAATCCATCTTCCCGGAACTGATACAACTATCATACTGGGACCTACGCTTCTTACTGACTGTACGAAACGTGAAGCGCTTCGAGTCGCGAACCGAATCGGAAGAAAGGCAGAAGATCTGGATACTGTCCGGCAATATTTTGACAGCATCCACCCGCATTCGATTGCCGGCATAAACGCATCCATTCGGCTTCTCTGCCGCCTTCTTAATCTGGAAGTCACAGAGGCCATCCCGCAGCCGGATTTCCAGTGGAATCTTCCCTACCAGGTCAAAGCACGCATGGTGGAAGAAGAAGAAGGCTACAGCAATCCGGATCTGGAGCACCAGATTCTGGCATGTATCCAGCAGGGGGATCTTTCTGCGATAAAAAAGCTTTTCCGGGAAGTCATCCTGCCTCTTAAAATCGGAGAACCCAGAGATCTTGTCACAGTCAAAATCTATATATCGACTGCAAACATGATCGCTTCCAGGCAATCCATGCAAAGCGGTGTCGATTACACGCGGGCGAACGCAGCTTATAACCGATACCTGAAGGAGATCCTCTCAGCCCAGTCCATGCCCGAACTGACCGAATGCTTTTATGCGCTGATTCAGGAATATACAAAAATGAATGCTGAACTGTCAGAATTCACTTCCGGCTCTGTCCTCGTACGGCGAATTTCGCAATATACCAAAAGCCATATTACAGATAAACTGAGCACCAGTGTTTTTACAGAAGAATTGGGGATGAATGCCGCCTATCTGAGCACTCATTTCAAAAAAGAAACCGGAAAAACCATCGGGGTATTTATTCAGGAAGAGAAAATTCGTGAAGCGAAACGGCTTTTACTGGAAAGTGATCTGAGTCTTGCCGAAATCAGCAGTTTCCTGAATTTCTCCTCAGAAAGCTATTTCTGCGCCGTTTTCAAAAAAAATACCGGCATGACTCCTGAGTCATACCGGCAAGGTTGATTTTCATATCGAAAATCCACAATAGCATTGAAATGTGTAAACGACTTATATTGTTTACTAATAAATTTATCTGTGCCAAATATCAGGCGGCAAGTAAGCGCACAGAGCATTCCAGGCGATCCACTGCTGCCCTATCTTCCATTGAAGGTGACACACTCGGTCTCCTCACAGCTGCAGGCGGACGCGCCCGCGATATCTACGTGATCCGCATGGCAGATGCAGCGTTCATTGTATTCGCAGCTCTCCGCTTCGCACCGGATATCGATCGTGCGGTCCGGCGTCCCACAGCTGCAGGAATCCTTCGCGCTGTCCTCTGTTCTCTCATGGAAGCTCTCACAGCAGGTATCCTGACAGACCTGCGCATGCTCGCCTCCCACCTCAATATCGCCTTTGCAGCAGTACATTGAATCATTGTATCTGCAGTTTTTTGCAGAACATACCAAAGCCGGCATATTGCTACCTCCTTTTCTGTTCGCGGCTCTTTACTCCTTGTCCGTAATGACAGCCCTATAGCAGTCTGCCGCTATAATCTGTACACCAACCGGCAAAGACAGCCGCATATTCTTACAGAAGGAAGTATCTGCAAAATCATCTGATATTATTCTTATTATCCCGTTTCATCTCTGCTTCCATTTCATCTGCCAAACAGACTCTGTTTGCCTGCGCGGGCCAGGTGCTTTGTCATAAGGATTGCCGACTTAGTCGGAGAATTCCTTATGACGTGGGCTTTAACCGCAAAAACTCCTTTCCCGGCCCTGCGCATCAAAAAAGGAAACAGCCGAAGCCGTTTCCCCATGTTTGTTTTTACAATTATTACAAATTACCAGCTATCCGCAGCCGTAGCTCCTGCCGTTTAATTTGTCCGGATCTCCTGTCTCATAAATCCAACATAGGAACATCCGAATGCTACCAGCATCTCCGCCGCCAGACCTACCAGATGCGGCCAGATGAGCAGCAGGCTCTGCCCAAAGGAGAGATAACCGCTGATCGCGCCTACCAGCTGACTTGTAGTCACTACGTTTACGGAACGGACCGACGGATCCATGATCGTGGACACTGCCTCACTGTATAGATAGTACGGTGAGATCCGGTTCAGATTCTGCTTCAGTGTGTAGTATTTCAGCTGGTTGAACATCATTCCGTATTGTGTATCGATCGGATAGACCGCGCTCGCAATGATGGTTGCCAGAAGGCTCATAAAAATCGAGAAGAAAATCCATACCGCAATAGACGTCAATGCCGAAGTAGCAGAATGGCGGCAAACCACAGAGAAGAAAATCGACAATGCCAGCCAGAAGGCGATGTAGATCACCGTAAAGGTCAGGAATACGAAGATTCTCATGATTTCCTCACCATCCGGTTTCAGTCCGGTCGTCAGTACGCCGACTGTTCCCAGAAGGATTCCCATCGAATAAATCACTGTAGCAATCACTGCCGTGCCGGCCAGGAACTTGCCGATGATAATGGAATCACGGTAGATCGGCTGCGCTACGAGGCGGTTCAGTGTATTGGACTGCCGCTCGCTGTTGATCGCGTCAAATCCAAGTGCCAGACCCACGATCGGACCAAGCAGCGCTACAAAATACATAAAGGATGGAATCGAATTTCCGCTTGTCGTATACAATTCCAAAAACATGTAATCGCTTGTCGACTCAGCCTCCAAAAGGCTGGTGACTGCGCCATAAAGGCTTGCGATACTGGTCGCACCGATCAGCAGGAGCAGCAACAGAAAGCGCCTGCTTCTCAGCTGATCCGCCATCTCCTTACGGAACAGCGCGTACAGACCGGTATAGCCGCTAACGCGCCTGCTGCTTCTTTCCTTTGAGCCATCCGCGCTTTTTGTTCTTTTTTTCATAACTGCTTCTTTCATCTGTTTGCCCCGCCTTTTCAAAATAAACTCTGTAAATCTCATCCAGATCGCCGCCGCGCTGGTGCAGATGCAGCATCGTATATCCATGTTCGCCTAAAAACTGCGTAAGCTTCGGGCGGATATCTTTTTTCGAGGTGATCATAAACTTATCGCCCTCTTTTTCGATCTTCTGCACACCATCCTGCTGATAGAGCATACCGAGCAGCTGGTCGTCCAGCGGCTGAACCGTCAGCTCCAGCAGATAGGAGCCTTCCTTGCGGATGTGCGCCTCCAGTTCCGGAAGCGTACCGCTGACAATGAGATTTCCTTCGATGAAAATACCAACGCGGTCGCAGATCTGCTGGATCTGCTGCAGCTGATGAGACGAGATCAAAACGGTGCGGCCGTCCTCAGTAGCAAGCTCCCGGATCAGGATCAGCAGCTTACGCATACCTTCCGGGTCAATACCGAGCGTCGGCTCATCCATTACGATGATCTCCGGATCCTTCATCAGCACATCCGCAACGCCCAGCCTCTGCCGCATACCTTTGGAATAAGTACCTACCTTCTGGTCGCCGGCATAATCAATATCCACACGCTTCATCAGCATCTCAATCCGGTCTTCCAGCTCCTGCCCTTCCAGACCATTCAGACGCCCTGTGAACCGCAGATTCTGCCGGCCGGTCATATCACCGTAAAACCCAGCATTGTCCGGCAGGTAGCCGACGATCGACTTGACTCCCAGCGGATCGCGCGTACAATTCATACCTTCTATCGTAGCTTCACCGGCGGTCGGCTCTGTCAGGCCAAGCAGCATCAGGATCGTCGTCGTCTTTCCGGCTCCGTTCGGTCCCAGAAGTCCAAAAACCTCTCCTCTGTGAATCGACAAGGTCAGATCGTTCACCGCGATCTTTTTGCCATAGCGCTTCGTCAGGTGTTCCATTTTGATCACATCGGGTGCAGATC
>JAJBVF010000535.1 GCA_020859965.1 Clostridiales bacterium | reverse complement strand
TGACAGAATTAAGTTAGATTTCCTGACGATATACGAGAAAAATTGAGATGGATATCGAGTTTAAAATACAGATAATTATGGCAAAAATAATATTTGCACCTACTACTGCATAAATATTCAGACTAAATGTCGTCAAAAGGATATACAGTGCGATCATATGGATCACCAGAGAGATACAACAATGGATCAGCGGCTGACGCATCTGACCGAGTCCCTGGAGAATACCGGTCGTAAGAGTCGAGAGCGCATAAAAGATAATCATCAGAGCCCCGGCCTGCATGATCCCGACTGACAGCGGCGTTCCTGTCTCATTGGTGAACAGCATCGTAATGATCGGCTCAGCTAGTGCTGCCATTCCTGCTGCGCAGGGAATCGTCAGCAGCATCGTAAAGCGAATCGATGTGCTGACTTTTCGCCGCGCTTCCTTGCGGTCATTGTTCGCCATCGCAGCAGTAAGGCTCGGAACTACGGAAGGCGAAAGGCTGGATGCAAGCGCTAACGGCACATTCATAAGCACACGAAACTGTCCGGAGTAGATTCCCCAGATAGTCGTTGTCTGTGTATCCGTATACCCCTGACTTTGCAGGACATTGCTGAATACACCAAGATCCAGCACATTGGTAATATTATAGACCACTGTGCTTAAGATAACCGGAAGGATGGTCCGGATCAGTTCTCCATAAATAGCAGATGCAGACTCTCTGTGCCCCGTATGATCCTGCCTTATGTGGCGACGGATTGATTTACTCTGAGTCATATAAATGATCATCATAAACAGCAGAGCAACTGTAATACTGGCTACCGTGCCAAATGTAGCTCCCGCCGCGCCCCATGCCGGTGCAAGCGAAGCATTACCCTGTACTGCAGCCAGGTCATCCCCATAGCGGAACATAATATCCGCACATACCAGACTGATCACAGCATTGATGATCTGCTCGATAACCTGAGATACGGCGGTCGGAACCATCGTACCGAACCCCTGAAAATACCCGCGGAAAGTCCCGAGGATCGCAGATATAAAAATAGCGGGAGCAAGCACGCGCAGGCCGTAGACCGCAAGCTCCATCGACATCATATATTTCGTGATAAAACCAGCGCAGATATAGGTGATCAGCGCAATCACACCACCGAGCAGCATGGAAAACCGCACTGCGCATAAAAAGACGCGGTGCGCGTTCCGATATTCTCCTTTGTGGATCCGCTCTGATACCAGCCTGGAAACCGCCAGCGGCATATTAAAGCAGGAAACCATAAGGAGAATCGCGTAAATCTCATTTGCTGTAGAATAATATCCGTTGCCCTCATTTTCCAGGATATTCTGAAGAGGGACACGGTAAAGCATTCCGATCACCTTGGCAATGATCGCCGCGGCGGCAAGGATGGAACCCTGCACAAGGAAGCTGTTTCCACTTTTGTTCTTCTCGTTCACAATATACCCCTTGGATTATGGCTCAATGCTCACAGAATCCGCATCTGAGTCCAGAATGATACAAACCCAGGTTTTCCCCTGGTTCAGCGTAATCTCATTCCCGTCCGAGTCATAATAATGCGTTACACCAAAATTTCCGTCTGCATAAGAGTATGAAGAGTCCGCATTGTCCTTTGACCAGGTGATATCGATCGCCTTGCCTCTTGTGATATACTTGCCGGAACCGCCGGAATAAACATTGATATCCAGATAGCCGTTATCGTCCCATTTTTCCCATGAGCAGTACTGGAAGATAATATTGTCATAAGTCAGGGCTTTTCCGGTATACATATCAATCTGTACATCGTCATACTGATAGCGGGTATATTTTCCGGTCTCTGAATCGTAGAGAAAATAAGAATTATTATAGCTGTAGCCCGGAGCTACTGTGCCTGCATCTGTACCGCCGTCCAGTGTGATCACTTCATCATCGCCGGCGAACTGATAATGTCCGCTGGAAAGATACTCGTCAGAGTATTCGGTAGAATAACCCTTATACTCAAGTCCTGCCTGGATCATTTCATAGTTCGTAAAGACATTGTGCGGTGACTCGAAATCGTCGGAACGGTAATAGACAATATCTCCCTCTCCATCATAGATCAGATCATAATCCGCCATACCGCTTAACCGGATCGTATCATCCAGGTTCAATACACCTGTAGCATATACTGCGTGACCATAGTGCAGATAAGTAGCCTCAAACTCACGAGCAAAATAAACGTAATACTCACGACAGCTTCGAACCGATCCGATCCGCTCAACATCCTGATAATCTTCCATGATTGCCATCAGACGCGTAATGCTGCCTTCCACCGGCGCCTCATAAACAATCTCTGCATTGCTGATACCAGATTGCGGAAGTGCGTTCTGAATGTTGTTTATCATAACCGCGATCGGTCTGGAGCGCCCAATGGATTCGGGCACCAGCTTTCCGGTCAGAAAGCTTCTGACCATCCCATCTGATTCTTCAGAAGCCTGTACTCCCATTGCCATGCTGCAGGTCAGTGCAGCCGCTACCGCCAAAGCGGACAATATTTTTTTTCTGTTCATAAAATATCCTCCTGTCATCTCATGATATGAAGTTCTTCCAGTATCTCTTTCTGAAGCCGTTCCATCTCTGACGCATCTTCCTCAGTCATGTGATCATACCCCAGAAGATGGAGAATGCTGTGCGTGATCAGAAACGCATATTCTCTTGTCACAGAATGTCCATAGCTTTCCGCCTGCTCCAGAACTTTGTCAGCAGAGATCACGATATCGCCGAGGATCAGTTCTCCGCTCTCCGGATCAAAGCAGTCGTCTCCTGCTTCACTCTCAAGCCATTCAAAATCTCCAGGTGTCTCAAAATCCGTCATGGGGAAAGAAAGTACATCGGTCGGACGATCTATCTGGCGATGTTCCAGATTGAGCCTGTGAATCTCTTCGTTATCTGTGATCAGCAGTCCAACATAAATCTCATACGGGCATTGCAGATAATCCAGTGCTCCTTCAATCACGCGGGAAGCAGTATCATACAGATCAATTTTCAGACTGTCCCCGCTCTCATTTTCAAAATCAATTGTCATACATCCCTCCGCCTGGGTGCAGAACGTCTCTGCTCCCGCGCTTCGTATTCTTCATAGGCATTCACAATTCTCTGCACCAGTGGATGGCGTACTACATCCAGACTTGTTAAAGTGCAAAATGAAATCCCTTCCACCTTGCCAAGTACCTTCATAGCCACATCCAGACCGGAAGGCGTGCCTGGAGGAAGATCCTTCTGTGTACGGTCTCCTGTCACGATCACCTTGGATCCAAAACCAATGCGTGTGAGGAACATCTTCATCTGAGCAGGTGAAGTATTTTGCGCCTCATCCAGTATAATATAAGCATTGTCAAGCGTACGTCCGCGCATATACGCCAGAGGAGCTACCTCAATCAGACCTTTCTCCATATTTTTTGAAAAACTGTCCGGTCCCATGATCTGATAAAGGGCATCGTAAAGCGGACGAAGGTAAGGATCCACCTTACTCTGCAGATCTCCTGGCAGAAAGCCCAGTTTCTCTCCTGCTTCGATTGCCGGGCGCGTCAGGATAATTCTGCTTACTTCATCATTTTTGAACGCTGCAATTGCCATTGCCATCGCCAGATAGGTCTTGCCGGTACCAGCCGGACCGATCCCGAATACGATCATATGATCGCGAATCGCATCGACGTATGCCTTCTGGCCAAGCGTCTTGGGCTTGATCGGTTTGCCGTTTATCGTATGACAGATACAGTCGCTGTCAATCTCCACCAGAGAAGAGGACTTGTCATCCATGGCAAGCGCGATTGCGTAATCCACATTCTGATCGGTAATGACATTTCCCCGACGTGAAAGCTCTCCAAGGCTGTCAAAAATCTCACCGGCACGCCGGATATTGTCCGGACCGCCGATCAGACGGATCCCGTCATCCCGGATCAGCACTGTAACATGAAGTGCCCGCTCCACTTTCTTGATGTTTTTGTCAAACTGGCCAAAGACGTTTGTCTCATGTCCGGCCGGTATGGTAAGCGTTTTCTCCGCCATACTCATCCTGATAGCTACTCCTTCTGCAATTCAACTGAATTTTCTGCCTGGCGGATAACTGCGCTTTCTTCCGTAATCAGAATTCCTTCCGCCACAGCTGTATTTTCATACAGGTCTATTGTAACA
>JAJBVF010000355.1 GCA_020859965.1 Clostridiales bacterium | reverse complement strand
GATTTATGGTGGGCGTGTATCATTGCTCGTAGGTATTCTGGCCATGCTGGCGAGCGCTTCCATCGGAATCGCGGTGGGAACGATAGCGGGCTACTGCGGCGGCCTGGTGGATTCGATTCTGATGCGTCTGGTAGACGTTCTCAGTTCGATTCCATGGCTGATCCTGGTCACAGTGGTGAGCCTGTTTATGAAGCGGGGTATCCGCTCAATCATTCTGGTCATCGGTCTTTTCACCTGGATGGGAACGGCTCGTCTGACCAGAGCGGAGACACTGTCTTTGAAGGAACGGGAATATATACAGTACGCGAAATTCATGGGCGTCCCCATGTGGAAAATTATTCTGTTCCATATCATCCCGAGCGCATTTCCGACTATTATTATCGTAGCGACGACCAGTATCGCTGATGCGATCATGACGGAATCATCACTGAGCTTTCTGGGACTTGGAATCGTGCAGCCGGCTTCCTCGTGGGGCAGTCTGCTCCAGAAATCACAGTCCTATCTGCAGAGCTCGATCCATATGGCGATGATACCGGGTATTCTGATCATCCTGACCGTATTTTCGTTTAACAAGCTGGGCAATCTGCTCCGCATTTACGTAGAACCCCGCGTCAGCGACGGGGAACAGAATTAGGAGGGTGGAGAAATGAGCTGCTGTGAGGGAACAATTTTAACAGTAAAAAATCTGAAAACCACCTTTCATGTACACAGAGACGACCTGAGGGCAGTCCGTGGTGTGGATTTTCATGTAGATGAGGGTGAATTCTTCGCTTTGGTTGGCGAATCGGGAAGTGGAAAAAGCGTGCTGATGAAGTCCGTAATGGGGATTTTGCCGGAAAACGCGGAGGTGACTGCGGATTGCATGGAGTTTGCCGGTGCCGAGCTGCAGAGCATGTCCGCGGAGGAACGGCGGAAGCTGCGCGGAAAAGAAATGGCTATGATCTTTCAGGATCCGATGACAGCATTGAATCCTGTGAAAAAAATCGGTGCGCATCTGACAGAGGTGATTCGCCGCTATCAGAACATATCAAAAGCGGAAGCCAGAGAGCAGGCAATCGAAGCGCTGCGCAAAGTAGGCATTCCATCCCCGGAAAGCCGTATGGATCAGTATCCGCATGAGTTTTCCGGCGGTATGCGCCAGCGTGTGATGATCGCGATGGCGCTTTGCTGCAAGCCGAAGCTGCTGATCGCGGACGAACCGACGACTGCGCTGGATGTGACCATTCAGGCACAGATCCTGGATTTGTTGAAGGAACTCAAAGAAAAGGAATGCATGAGTATCGTGCTGATCACGCATGATCTCGGTGTGGTGGCCAGCACCTGTACGAGAATCGCCGTGATGTACAGCGGCATGATTATGGAAACCGGTCTGGCGGAGGATATCATTTATCACCCGAAGCATCCGTATACCAGAGCACTGCTGCGCGCCGTGCCCAAACCAATCTCCGGAAGCCGTGAACGGCTGGAGGCGATCCCGGGGAGTGCGCCGTCTCTTCTGGAGCTTCCGGATGGCTGCCCCTTCCGCCCGCGCTGTGCCTTTGCCTGTGAAAAATGCGGCGGTCAGATACCGGAGATGAGGGTCTATTCCGACACGCAGAGCGCGCGTTGTGTGTTCAGTGCGGAAGAACTCGATGAGATGGAGCGGAAAAATCAGACAGGGGAGGAGGCGTGAGTATGGATAACAGAGAGGAAAACAGACAGACAGACCGGCAGGATGTGATCTTAAAGGCGGTCGACCTGAAAAAATACTTTGCGGTCCGCAACTTCCTTGGCACCTCAAAGCGCTACATCAAAGCGGTGGACGGCGTGAATCTGGAGATTGGAAAAGGAGAGTGCTTCGGCCTGGTCGGAGAGTCCGGCTGCGGCAAATCCACGTTGGGACGGACCCTGATCCGCATGTATGAGCCGACCGGAGGACAGATCCTGTTTGACGGGGATGATATTACTGACAAAAAGAAAAAAGAACTGCTTCCCTATCATAAGAGAATGCAGATTATCTTTCAGGATCCCTACTCCGCGCTGGATCCGCATCAGAACGTGCGCGAGATCATGAGCGAACCTCTGCGCATGAGCGATCCATCGATGAGTAAAGAGGAAGTCAATGAAAGGATCATGGACATCCTGGAAAAGGTAGGATTACAAAAGGATGCACTGGAAAAATACGCCTATGAGTTTTCAGGCGGGCAACGGCAACGGATCGGGATCGCCCGGGCACTTTCGGTAAATCCGGAATTCATCATGTGCGATGAGCCGATTTCCGCACTGGATGTTTCGATTCAGGCGCAGGTGGTCAATATGCTGGAAGATCTGCAGCACGAATTTGGCCTCACCTATCTGTTTGTATCACACGATCTGTCCATGGTGCGCCACATTTCTGACCGGATTGGCGTGATGTATCTTGGCAATATCGTGGAGATCGCCAGAAAAGATGACCTGTATGACCATCCGCTGCACCCGTACACACAGGCATTGCTGTCCGCGATTCCGATCGCCGATCCCGAACGGGCGAAGGCATCGAAGCGAAAGACGATTGAAGGGGATCTGCCCAGCCCGCTGAACATTCCTTCCGGCTGCCGGTTCCATACCCGCTGTCCGTACGCGACCGAGCAGTGCAGGACGGAAAGTCCGCAGCTGAGAGATTTTGACGGACACCAGGTGGCGTGCCACAGGGCGGGAGAGGTTGGATAAAAGATAAAAGAGGAGAATGAGATAAGATGAATAAAGAAACCTATCGATGTTATCTTTCTATTATGAAGGAAGAGATGGTGGCTGCGATGGGCTGCACGGAGCCGATCGCGCTTGCTTATGGCGCTGCGAAGGCTCGAGAGATTCTGGGAAAAGAGCCGGAGGAGATCGTAGCGTATTGCAGCGGTAATATTGTGAAAAATGTGCGCTGCGTCAGCATCCCGAATTCCGGCGGTCTGATCGGTATCAGTGCCGGTGTTGTTCTGGGTGCGGTAGGCGGCGACGCGTCTAAGAATATGGAAGTGCTGGCGACGGTGGACGATGCGGCCAGAGCGCGCGCGAAGGAGCTGATCGATCAGGGAATCTGCCGGACGGAGCTGATGGACAGTCCGGTCGCGCTGCATTTTATCCTGGAGATGAAGGCCGGCGGGGATGAGGTCAGCCTGGAGATCAAATATGACCATACGAATATTACTAAAATTGTAAAGAACGGGGAAGTCCTTCTGGATCACGACAACAAGGACGCGCAGCCTGAAGAGGCGGACCGCACCACGCTGAACCTGGAGGATATCAAGGAATTTGCCGATACGGTAGATCTGGAAGATGTCCGTCCGCTGATGGAGAGACAGATTAATTACAATATGGCGATCGCCAAAGAGGGAATGACCGGAAAATACGGACTTGGCATCGGGCGTATTATCCGGGAGTCCTATTCGGATGATATGCTGACCCGGATGAGAAGTCTGACGGCCGCGGCCTCAGAGGCGCGTATGGGCGGCTGCGACATGCCGGTAATCATCAATTCCGGAAGCGGCAATCAGGGAATCGCCTGCTCGGTACCGCTCATCGTATACGCGAGAGAGATGGAGCTGCCGGAATATGTGCTCTACCGGGGACTTGTCTTTTCCAACTTGCTTACCGTATATCAGAAATTGTACATCGGCAAGCTCTCGGCTTTCTGCGGGGCAGTCTCCGCTTCCTGTGCCAGCGGCGCGGCGATTACTTATATGGTAGGCGGAAGTCTGGAGCTGATTAAAAAGACGATCGAGAATACGCTGGCAAATATTCCGGGAATTATCTGCGACGGCGCCAAGATTTCCTGTGCGGCGAAAATTGCTGCCAGCCTGGATGCGGCATATCTGGCGCATCATCTGGCGATGAACGACCAGTCCTACGCTCCGTACACGGGGATTTTGCAGGAGGAAACCTCTGAGACGATCAGCTGCGTGGGCATGATCGGCAAAGAAGGCATGCGGGAAACCGACAAAGAGATATTAAAGATCATGCTGGAGCATTGACAGTATACTGGATGCTACTTCATAAATTTTAAATTCCTCTCATATGATGATGCGAGGGGCAAAATCAGGAATGGAGCGCTTGCGCTCCAATTTCTGGTTTTATGCGCAGAGCCGGGAAACCGTCTCCTACTCGATTACACAGGAGGGTATGGAATTATGC
>JAJBVF010000369.1 GCA_020859965.1 Clostridiales bacterium | reverse complement strand
GTGTGGGGCTGGATATGGAGATGCGATTGAAGAAAACCGTCCATCTCAAAGATTCCTGAAACAGGCGGAAAAGATGCTGGAATCCTACCGCTCTCTGCTTAAACGGAAGGCAGACCTGGAATATGAAATGGAGCACACGCAGGGCTATTCCCATGATGACATTCTGTATCTGCTGTCCTGCGGTTCCCACGGAGACAACACTGAGAGAGTGCAGACCAGCAATATTTCCAACCCCACGGAAAGGGCAGTCCTGGACGCGGGGAAGCTGGCGGCAAGGCTCAACGGCGAAATCCGCAGGCAGTTCCAGGTGCCTTACCGGAAGGTCTGCCGGCAGGTCGGGCTTGTGAATATCGCTCTAGGGCTGATGGATGAAAAGACCAGGAGCGTGGCGGAGCAGCTCTATGTGGATGGAAAGAAGTTAAAGGATGTTGTGGATTTGCATGGGCAGAAAATGAGCGTTTACAAAGCAAAAGCCGAACGCACAAAAGCGATAGACATACTGGCCGATGTTTTGGTGGACGATATGGAAATAAGAAACGACGCTCCCGTCCGGGAGGAGTTGGTATAATGCTACGGAAGGCGGGCGGCGGCTATATAGAATAGGAGCGGAGAAACATGAGTACAGAAAACAGAAAAAGCAAATATCCGAGAGAAGTAAAGCGCGGGCGCAGAGCGAAATCGTCCTGTCCTGCAGAGGAGCTTTGCCGCACCTATTCAAAGCTGCATGAGGAGGAAGATGAGCTGATCGGGGACGTTGCCTATTGTGAAGAGCGGATAGAAAACCCGGCCAGTGAAATGGAAAAGCAGTTTTTTACAAGGAAACGTTTGGAGCTTCTTGGTAAAAAAGAAAAGTTATCGGTATCCCTCGTCGCTCCAAGGCAGATCATTGAGACGGCCCGGCTTCTGATGACGGAGAACCAATGGGCTGTTATCAATCAGCTTTATATTGAAAGACAGGAGTGGCAGAACATCAGGGATTCCGCAGGCTGCATCATGTCAACCTGGTGGGTCAGCGATACGAGGAAGAGGGCTTTTGCGGTGATAGATGAAGTAATTGCAGGATGCGGAGAATTTGCGGATACGGAGAATGGATAAGCATAGCAGAATGAGCGGTACGGATATAGTGCCGCTTTTCTGCTTTTCAGATGATTTGAACAAGTCCAGACAGCCTAAATTAAGACCTAAATTAAGACCTAAATTAGCACCTAAATCGCTTTTTCGATTGGGTTGTGCTAAAATTATAATAGCCGAAAGGTAGGCGAACGGAGCGGTTTCATGACTGCTTTGCTTGTATAAACCGTATCGGCTGTGCGTTTTCTGTTTGCGTTCATTTTTGCCATTTTGGTGAACCTCCGTTAGAAGCCGGAGCAGGTAGTTTATGTATGCTGCAAATGCAGGTGCATATCATCCTGCCCCGGCTTTTTGCATACACACGGAGAGCAATCCAAGCAGAAACCGCTAAACAGTGGAATTATATGTTCGTACCCGCCACAAGGAGGTGACAGGAAAGATGGGGAGAAAGAATCGAAGAAAAAAGGAGAGAATAAGGAGCGTTCATGTAAACAAGTACATTAATAAAAAAGGCAAGACGAAAGCTGTGAATGCTGAGACGGATACCATGGCGGAAATGGATAAGCAGGATATTGATAATAAGCCTTACACCGATAATAATCCGGACACCAGGGACATCAAGTACGGCGACATCTGGTTTGCGGATCTTGGCTTCCACGCAGGGACGAGCGTACAGGACGGCGACCGTCCGGTGCTGGTCATCAGCAATGACATCAACAACCAGCGTTCCAACACAGTGAATATCATTCCTTTTACTGGGAAAATGAAGCGGCTGTATATGCCAACTCACGTTCTGGTGGAACTGACAGATGAGACCAGATCGAGAGAAGGAAAGAAAGGGCTTGACCGAGATTCAGTAGCGCTGGCAGAGCAGATCACGACAGTTTCAAAGTCGAGCTTGTTTTCATATATAGGAAATATCGGAGAGAGTAAAGTCATGGAGGACATCAAGAAGGCTGTAAGGACACAGCTACTTCTGGATGAAATTTCATGACTTTTTTATTGCCTATATATTGCAGGCATCTAGTGCTTGGACATCTGGCGTTTGACAGACGTTCACCAGATATATCCTAAAATTCAACCGATATTCGATAGAAAGGAGAGTGTTGTTCATGGCGAAAGACATGGAGAACAAGCAGAATGTTGTACCTACTGCGGAAGAGCAAGCCAACGAGCAGTCGACTCAGGCAGCACTGCCGGCTCAAGAGACTCAAGAGACTCAGCAGCTCACGTTCTCCGTAGCAAACAACAGGCAGTCCAAGCGATGGAGAACCGTGCAGTACACATGGGATGAGTTCTGCGAGAAGGTTTCCCATACCACGAGGACTGTAGAGACCGTGGCGCAGTATGCGCTGATGAAGAAGAAAAACCGTGACGATATAAAGGATGTTGGCGGATATGTAGCAGGTAAGCTCAAGAATGGGCGGCGGAAGAAAGAGACCGTCGTTTTCCGGAGCTGCCTGACACTGGATATGGACTACGGTGACCCGGATATGGATTTGGAGGGGTATCTCTCCATGCTGCTTGGATGCCGTGCGGTTATCTACAGTACACACACCCATAGGCCAGAAAGCCCCAGGTACCGTATCGTCATTCCGCTTTCGAGGGATGTATCTCCCGATGAGTATACCGCAATCGCCAGGAAAGTGGCGGCGGATATAGATATTGAGCTTTTTGATGACACCACCTACGAAGCACATCGGCTGATGTATTGGCCGTCCACTTCGAGTGACGGAGAGTTCTATTATAGGAAGCTGGACGGCGAGGTTCTGGATGCGGACGAAATCCTGTCATCCTATGAGGACTGGCGGGATGTGTCCAGTTGGCCGGTGTCTGAGCGGCAGAATAAGATTGAAGCACACCGGCTGAAAAAGCAGCAGGACCCGCTGGAAAAGCCGGGGCTTATCGGTGCGTTCTGCCGGGCATACTTCCCGATAGATGAAGCAATCTCAGAGTTCTTATCGGACCTGTACCAGCCATGCGATGGGTCGGCGCCGTCCACGATTGATGGGTCGGTTACGAGGTATGACTATATCCCAGCAGATTCTTCTGCCGGTGCATTGGTGTACGGCGGGAAATATATGTATTCCCACCACGCCACTGACCCGGCATGTAATCAGCTGTTGAATGCCTTTGACCTTGTCCGTATCCACAAATTTGGGGATCTGGACAACAGGCTAAAGGACGGCGTGATTGATGCGGATACCGACCAGTCAGACCCGGCGAATGAGGCTTCTGTGATGAAGCTCCCTTCCTATAAGAAAATGGTGGAGTTTGCATCCAATCTGAAGGATGTCAAAGCACAGTTGGCACAGGAACGCATCGAAAAGGCACAGCAGGATTTCTCACCAATAGAAGACGAAGAGGTAACAGAGGGCGGTTCACAATCGGATGGCAGTTCTGCCGATGGCAATCCACCGGATGATACGGATTCTGATAACTCTATAGATTCTGATGATACCGATGACAGCACACCTGATGATGACGTTTCCTGGCAGCTCAACTTGGAGCTGACCAAGAATGGCACGATCAAGGACACTCTCGATAACATCGTAATCATTATGGAAAACGACAGCCGGCTGAAGCCTATCTCGTATAACCTCCATCGGAGCGGGATTGATGCAAGAAGCCCACTTCCCTGGGAGCAGGTCAAGCCGGGATGGAATGACTCAGACGCATCAGCCCTTAAGGTTTATCTGAATCGCTACTATGGGATTTACGCACCGACCAAGACGAAGGATGCTCTTCTCGCCGTCACGGCAAAGAGGGCATACCACCCCATCAGGGATTATTTTGCGTCGCTGCCGGATTGGGACGGGACAAAGCGTGTCGAGACACTGTTCATTGATTATCTCGGAGCAGAGGATACGCCGTACACACGGGCGGTTACCAGAAAAGCTCTGGCGGCAGCAGTTGCGAGGATTTTTGAACCCGGCATCAAGTTTGACAGCGTCCTTATTCTGATAGGTCCGCAGGGCATCGGCAAGTCTACTCTGTTTGCCAGACTCGGTGGCGAGTGGTTCTCCGACAGCCTGACATTGACCGATATGCGCGACAAATCCGGTGCAGAGAAGATGCAGGGCTACTGGATCA
>JAJBVF010000546.1 GCA_020859965.1 Clostridiales bacterium | reverse complement strand
AAAGGTAATTGTGAAGAACGGAGTACCCAGCGGACGGTGGTATACCGGCGGAGGCATTTACCGTAATGTGAACCTGATGATTGCCGACACTGTTCATATCATGCCGGACGGCGTCTTTGTCAAAACCGAAAACGTGGATGATGCCATCGCCGAAATCGCTGTATGTATGGAGATTGAGAACAAGACTGCGGCTTTAAAGAACATTGTCCTGTGCGCGAAGGTTCTGGATCAGGACGGTCATATTGCAGCCGAAGGAAACATGCCTGTCACTATAAGAGGAAATGTTATGGATACCTGGAAGCTGCGGCTTTTTGTAAAAAATCCGAAGCTTTGGGATGCGGAAAATCCGAATCTGTATTCCTATGAGGTGTCCATTTGTGAGGAAAGTGCCGTACTGGATACAGAGACAGGGACCTTTGGCATCCGAAAGATGCAGCTCGATCCGGTAAATGGGCTTCGTATTAATGGCCGGACCGTAAACTTAAGGGGCGGGTGCATTCATCATGATAATGGTGTGATCGGTACAAAGGAGTTCACTCTTGCGGCCGTTGAGAGGGTTAAGACATTAAAGGCTGCCGGATTTAACGCGATCAGAAGCTCCCACTATCCCATGAGCCGAAAACTGCTTGAGGCCTGCGACCAATACGGTATGTATGTGATGGATGAGTATTCCGACGTGTGGACGACCTCAAAAGTATCGTATGATTACAGTATGCATATGACGGAGTGGTGGGAGCATGATCTCGCAAATCTTGTCAGAAAAGACAAAAATCATCCATGTGTAATCATGTATTCCATCGGCAATGAGATTCCGGAAGTCAGCAATTCGATTGACTCCGGTTGGGGCAAGAAACTGGCTGATCGACTTCGTGAACTTGACCCTACAAGATATGTGACGAACTCCATGAATATTTTGCTTGCGGGTATGGATATACTGATGAAGATGTCCGCTGGTGCGCAGGAAGGCGCCTCTGCGCAGGGCGCTGAACCAAATGCAGACAATGCCCAGCCTACAGGTGAGATCAATTCCATGATGAGTAACATGGGAGATATGATGAGTCAGGTGATGGCAAGTCCTATTCTTGCAAAGATTACAGAGGAAGCGGCCTCCCAGGTGGATATTGTGGGTTACAATTATTCTTTGGGAAGATATGAGCCGGAAGGAAGCGAATATCCAAACAGGATACTGGTGGGTTCCGAGACCAATCCTCCGGATCTTGATAAGAACTGGGATGCAGTAGAGCGGCTGCCTTATGTGATCGGTGATTTCGACTGGACAGCCTGGGATTATCTGGGAGAGAATGGTATCGGCGGTTATACCTATGGCGACCAGGAGGCATCCGTGCTGGGCGCGATGTATTCTCCTTATCCCTGGAAGGCGGCGTACTGCGGTGATGTGAACCTGATTGGGGACAGACGGCCGGTCAGCTACTGGCGGGAAATGATCTGGGGCTTCCGCACGAAACCCTATATAGCAGTCCAGCCGCCGAAACATTACGGTGAAACAAAGCACGGTTCTCAGTGGTGCTTTTCTGACGCATACAGAAGCTGGAACCATAAAGATTATATCGGAAAAGGAATTGTGGTTGAAGTATATGCCGCGGCTGACGAGGTAGAGCTTCTGGTAAATGGCAAGTCGGTCGGCAGAAAGGCAACCGGAGAACCCCACAAATATATGGCAGTATTTGACACGATCTATGAGCCCGGACAGGTGGAGGCAGTCGCATACAAAAACGGTACGGAAACAGGACGGGATGTACTGGTGACAGCAAGTGACAATGTGAAGCTGGCGGCAACTGTTAAGACCCTTGCCGGAGCGGACACAGAAGCGAAAATTCCGGCTGATGGAACAGATATTGCTTATGTGGATGTAAGTGTTGTTGATGAAAACGGAGTCCTGAACATGGATCATGTGCTGAAGACAGCCGTGTCTGTTGAGGGTCCTGGCGCAGTGATTGGATATGGTTCTGCTGATCCAAAGAGCGAAGAAAACTATTATGATTCCGAAGCGAGGACTTATGAAGGTCGTATCCGTGCGGCCATCAGAGCTACCGGCACCGGTCTCATCAAAGTGAACTTTCAGGCAGAAGAACTGAAATGCGGTGTATTGATCAAGGCGGAATAAAATGTTACTATGGAGAACAAAACGCTGAAAGGCCAGCCCGATCGAAAACGATGATGCTGTTGTGGCTTATGTCTGTAACCGTGCATTAGACTGACTCATTTGATAATGCACGGTTACAACGTAGGCTATTCTATAATTGGATGTTAGCGAAGAGTCTGCTCCGGCACCGTCAGGAACAACTTACGGTGTAGCAATTAAAGAAGTGTCTGTCTGGCCGACTCTGCCGACACCTTATGACATAGCTTGCACGGATATTTCATCAGAGCCGGTTATTTTGTATGGGAAAGGCATTTAAAAAAAGCCTTCCAGAGAAGCCCCCCGGAAGGCTGATAATGCTTCTTATTTTGATATTCTGCTTATTAAGAAGTACTCCATTTCCCCTTATTAAGGCTGCTGCCCATAGCAGCTTCCCATGATCCCTTTGAGGTTTTGTTATAGAAATCAAAGGCAGTTGCCTTTTTGTCCACGTTCACAAAATACATTAAAGTGCCATATTTATTTTTAAAATAAATCTTATAACATCCTTTGTAAGTTCCTTTAGTGACCTTCTTAACCTTAACAATTTTATAATTAAACACAAGCTTCCCATTTGTACGGCTGTAATACTTGATCCGTGTTCGGGTGAATTTTACATCACATCCTCCTGAAGAAGATTGAGTATACCATGTTCCCTTGATTTTTTTGTATAGGCTTGTTGGAATCTGCGCAGATGCCTCTGCCTTTGCCGGGATGAAGAAGCAGAAAACTAAAAGAAAAAGGACAAATAGTTTCGTATGTTTTTTCATGGCTGGTCTCCTTTGTATTTGTGATTTAGTGTTGACATACGTCAAATATGTCTGCACCATTATTTCCAGTCTTTTTTAAAAATCAATCCTCAAGAAATCCATATACTACTGCTGCCAGAGCGCCGCCGATCAGTGGCCCTACGATAAAAATCCATACCTGCGCAAGCGCGGTACCGCCGGCAAAAAGAGCTGGCATCAGGCTTCTTGCCGGATTTACGGATGTGCCGGTCAGAGCGATACCGAGAATATGTACCAACGTCAGTGTAAGACCAATCACCAGGCCTGAAATCGCACTGTTCTCCACTTTACTGGTCACGCCGATGATTGCTATCACAAACACGAATGTCAGGATAATCTCTACCAGAAGCGCAGCCGATATCGAACCGTTCGTCCATCCTGCCTGAATCTGATTCGCGCCAAATCCGCAGTCAAATCCAAATACAATACCAAGTACGACACATCCGAGAGCGGAGCCGATCAGCTGAGAGATTACATAGCCGATAAAATCGGTTACACTTAGCTGTCCGCGGATCAGCATGGCGATCGAAACCGCCGGATTGATGTGACACCCGGAAATATTTCCGATGCTGTATGCCATTGCGACGATGACGAGACCAAACGCGAGTGCTGTCAGCAGATAACCGCTGCCAGCTTCACTTGAGCAGCCGACTGCTACAGCTGTCCCGCAGCCAAAGGTGACGAGCACGAATGTGCCGATTGCCTCGGCAAGATACTTTTTCATGCTTTCCATAAGACCTGCCTCCTTTTAAGATAGACACGCCGCTTTTATGTATATTCTATAGCAGCGTTTGAAATTTTTGCGCAGTTGCTTGACCATTCGGTGGTTTTACAGCTGCTTTTTACAACAATTTCAGTATAGAAAAGAAGCAGATAAAAGTCAAGTACAGATAATTCAGGTATAGAACGCACAGCACAGAAAAGTCAGGGATAGAATTCCAGACATCTTGTTATGAATTTCGCAAATGTAGCATCGTCCGAACGAAAGATTTCATGTTTTGCGCCGGATATGCACAGGAAGCGCACCATATTTGAAGAGTTTCGCATTTGTTCTGCTCCCGCAAGCTTTCGGACAAATTTTTTCTGCTGATCTTTGGAGACGATGGTATCATTTTCTGCCTGGCTCAGCAAGATCGGGTCGGCTATCTGTTTCCATGCATTTTTCATAAGAAAATGATTTAAACGGGCAGCTTCGCGCAGCCATCCGTAGGACGCCGAGCATGTCTGATAAGGCGGCTCCGCA
>JAJBVF010000106.1 GCA_020859965.1 Clostridiales bacterium | reverse complement strand
GCGCAGCTGTGGGTAGCTATTGAGAATTATATCCAGGTCAACAACACCTGTGCTCTCGCAACCGGAAGCGGCAGCTTCATCCGCTGCACACCCATCGAATATGCCTGGCATGACGGCGCATTCTGGATGTTCTCGGAGGGCGGACAGAAATTTGTTGGCCTGGAAGAGAATAAATCCGTCTGTCTTGCCATTTATGACCGATACGATGGTTTTGGTAAATTAAAGGGACTGCAGGTTTCCGGCAGAGCGGAAATCGTAGAACCGTTTTCTCCAGAATACGTCCATGCGGCGGAATGGAAGAAAATCCCGGTAGACGCGCTGAAAAAGCTGCCATTCATCATGAATCTGATCAAAATCACTCCGACAGAGATCGAATTTCTGAATTCAGATTTCAAAGAGGATGGTTATGACAGCCGCCAACACTATGACTGTAGCAGGGAGGAAGACTGAGCGACGTCCTGGCGTGCAGCGCCATTGGAATGGACGTTGCGGCGCTGATCATGCAGTGGACAATCGTTTAGCCCTCGCCGGGTGGCATCCCACGCTTCGCATGAGATATTCGCCGACCAAAGTGGAACGGAGATTGCCGCCGGTGCTGCCTGCCAGTGGCAGGCGTTAAGCACCGACCGGAGCGGTTGGCTTCTGATCCCGGCTCTGGTTGCACTTGCAGTAAAATGTATTCCCCATGATGTCTGGGAGCGCTGCCGGAAAGAATCCGAGGGCAATTTTATAGAATTCATGCAGGAGGTATGCGCATATGTGCAGCAGATATTATATTGATGATGACACTTTGGATGAAGTCTTCGATCTGCTTGCAGGCAGAAAAAGTTCCGGATTGAACTGGACCACGAGAGATGTGCATCCGGGTGAAACAGCTCCGATTATAATGAAAAGAAATGCGGGTACATGGCTTGCTGAAATGAAGTGGGGCTTTCCGCAATACAGCGGAAAAGGCTTATTCATAAATGCGCGGGCTGAAACTGCTCTGCAAAAGAAAACTTTCAGCGAGAGCGTTCTTCGCCGACGCTGTGTGATACCGGCACAGCATTTTTTTAAGCATATCTATGACGCCATCAGTAATGCCATTGGTCCACAGAAACTCTTCTTATGTGCAGAAAAAAACGGATGAAATATGAGCCTGTACGCTTCACAGAAACAGCTCGCATTCTTTCCTGTTTGCACAGAGCACTCCTAGCGCTACGCCGCCTAAGCTGGTGATAGCTTTCCCCAGTTTCTTTGCACCGACAGGACAGACTGAAATGCACCGCATACAGCTGATGCATTTTTTTGAATCCGGATTCATGGATACCGGATCAATCGCACCAACCGGACATTTTGTCGCACAAAGACCACATTTCACACAGGCGTTTGAAGCATTCGGCCCCATGCCTGAAGTCCGGAGACCTGCTTTCTCCGGAACTTTTCCGGGAACGTCAGGAAGCGAAATATCTTCTCCGATAATCTTTTGGCGAATTTGTGCGGCTATCTCTTTCAGGCTTTTTTCATCCTCTGCATCCGGTCGGCCTGCCGCTACCTTTCTTGCAATCGAATGCTCTGCCAGAGCGGCAACCGCCGCAACCGGTCTGAAACCGGCTTTACGCGAGATATCCATTAATTCGGCCAGTGTATTGTCATATGCACGATTTCCGTATACGCAGACAAGAACTGCTCTTGCATGTTTTCCGGCTAAAGCGCTTATTCTTTCAACAGCAGTCTGAGGAATTCGCCCGCCATAGGACGGAACCGCGATCAGTGCGATATCGTCCTCTTCCAGGGCAATTCTGGCAAAATCAATATTCCGGTCGCACAGATCAATTTCCGAAATCTGTTTTGACAGTTCATGGCTTAAAATGTCAGCAGCTTTCTTAGTCCCTCCGGTTGGACTGAAGGTAATTTCATAGAATTTCATCGTTCGACTCCCTTCTCTTCTTTTGGAGATCTGCTTTCAGCTTTTCATAGCGCAGCCGCTTTTCTTCTTTGGCAAAATGAATCTCTCTTGATTGCAGAGGATTGTCAGAATAATTCAGTATCTCGTCTCCAAACTGCTCGCTGGTCAGATCAAAGACGCAGTCCCCGATCACATTATAGCAATGATAGTTGCCGCCGGGACGCAGAATTCCATAGACTTCGCCGCCAAAAATATCCTGCGCCAGAAACGCGGTGATGGAGCACTGCCCCAGAGTTTTGTTCTCCGGCGTCCAGTCTGCACGCATTCTGGGAGCGCAGGTGTCTGCACACCAAAGCCCGGCTAATGCATCATACAAATCCTGCGGCGACCGGATACCTGCGAACTGATTCGTAATTGCAGGGACTGTTGCGTTCTCCCAACCGTAAAAATAATATCGTTTTGACATAACGTCACCTTCTTTTTTGAAGAAAAGTATAGCATATTTTTCAGGGAATGGACAGTAAAAAGCGATCTGGCGTTATCAAAATTTAATGCTCATTTTTCATGCTCATCTGTGCTATAATTGATGAGCATGAAAATAAGCATTAAAAACAATGATATATACAGCAATTGTTCGTGATATCTTTTCTAGATTATTTTAATAAAAAACGGGAGGATGAGAGATGAAGATTGCGGTTGTGTTTCCGGGAATCGGTTATCATACAGACAAACCGCTGCTTTATTACAGCAAAAAGATAGCCGCTTCTCATGGCTATGGGATTAAGGATGTTCCGTACGGGAATTTTCCTGCCGGAGTGAAGGGCAACAAGGATAAAATGGAAGCATGTTTTTTTGATGCGCTAAAGCAATGTGAAGATATTCTCCATGATGTGGATTTTTCGCAATATACGGATATTTTGTTTCTGTCAAAAAGTATCGGTACAGCGATCGCATCCGCATACGGTCAGAAGCATGGGCTTAGGACAGAGAATATTTATTTTACGCCGGTGGCTGAATCCTTTCGGTTTATGGATCAGCCAGGCATTGTCTTCCATGGCACTGCTGACGGATGGGTAGATACAGAAACTGTGGTTACAGAATGCCAGGCGCGAAATCTGCCGCTCCATATAATAGAAAATGCGAATCATTCTCTGGAGACCGGGGACTGGAAGCAGGATATAAGAAATTTAGAGAAAATAATGGAGTTAGTTGAGAACTGCTTGTCGTACACAGTTAAAAAAAGTTAATTCCTGATATGTTTGATAAAGCTCTTTTTTATAACATTTGTCAATACTGCATGCGCGATTCTTACCGTTACAGAGATGGTGTTCGTCACCCTCGATTTTAAGGGGAGCGCCGTCCACCAGTACATCTGCCGGGTTTTTGTGGGCAGAACCAGAAATATTCCGATAGCCTTGATATTATTCCGACAAAGCGGTACCATTCTGTCTTTGACAGTTACCAAAGATCTTGAGCGCTACAATCCCTGAAAACACTGGCTTTTTCGACACCATGAAAAAAACACCGCCCCCGATACTCCATGGTGATCGAAAACAGTGCTTTCAGTGCGCGATCAGGGGCTCGAACCCTGTATATGGGTCAAAAAATGCCGCAAGAAAGGGGCTTTCGCGCATCGTCAATGCGATTGTAACCAAAAGTGTAACCAAAACTGTAACCATAGCCAGGGACAGAATCAATGTTCAAATCCTGCATTCAATAAAAAGCACGAGTTATCGCATCACTTTTTTTGAAACTTTAAAAATGTGATGCGATAACTATCTGCATTCATATGGAGAGCAGATTTATTCAATCGTCAGGATGCCTGATAGCTGGGAAAGATATATATGCTGACAATACGAAAAACAGCCCCATTTTTCCTGTGCAGTAAAATTCGTTGACGGCTGTTATCTGCTGTGGTAAGATATTTTTTAAATTACTAATCACACAATTAGTAATTGCGTAATTAGTTATCATGCGCCAAGCCGGGCAGGGAGGATGCGCTATGTTTGTTGGAAGAGAACGGGAATTAAGCAAATTAAACAGGATGTACCAGAGCGGCAGCTTTGAGTTTGCAGTTGTATATGGGAGACGACGTGTAGGAAAGACGACGTTGATTCGGGAATTCATGAAAGATAAGCAGGGATATTATTACATGAGCGTCGAAGGCGCGAAAAAGGAAAACCTGGCAGGTCTGTCAAGAGCTTTCCTCTCACAGCAGGACAGCTTGCAGGAGACATTCGAATTCAAGGATTATGAGTCAATGCTGGGACACCTGGATATACTTGCGAAAAGTGG
>JAJBVF010000246.1 GCA_020859965.1 Clostridiales bacterium | reverse complement strand
ATAAAAGTCCGTCCTCGCCCGTGTAGTCCTCAGAATCCTCATGAATTTCTGATGTTTTTTTGATCAGATCGCATAATTCGTTGTCCATTCGCTGTTGTCCTCCCTGTCTCTGTAATGCTCCGCCCGGTTTTCGGGTATTCTCCCTTTCATCCGGCGGCTCTGTCTGCATGATTATCCATGAATCAATCTGGTTACATCATCAACCTTTTCCTCATAAATTCATGGATTTTTTTCGATTGCTCCATCTCTGGTCATATAAATCTCTTCTTCACCAGTTTCCTTTTCAAAATCCTCATGAAAATCTGGTGATTTTCGTCTCAAATCGCAAATCAATCACGTTTCATAAACTGTCTCCGTCACTGTATGAGTAATCCGGCTTCTTTTTAACCGGCCTGTTTTTCGCCGCATCTTCCTGCGCCCATTTGTAAATCGTTGCCGCATGGCTTTTATAGCTTTTCCCGGTGGAAGCAATGTGGCAGGATAAGCGGTCGATGTAATATTTCCACTGATCCGGCAGTTCAGCTTTCAGTTCAGCCAGTTCATCCTCAGTGAGACAAACATTGCCATATTTGCCGCAGGCAGCGGGGGCGGGTGTCCTTTTTTCTCTCTCACTCTCTCTTTTATTTACTTTTATCTCTTTCTCTATATCTATATCTAACTCTCTCTCTGGTGGACAAATGTCCGGACATTTGTCCGGTGTGTATGGTGGACATTTGTCCGCAGAGGCATCCGGCAGACATTTTTTCTGGTTCAGAGCCAGCCTTGCCCGGCGCTTCCGCTCTGCCTCCGTGGAAGACTGCCCGATCATAAGCTCAATATTGCTCATATACAGCGCGCCGTTCTCCATAGGCTCCACCAGGCCAAGCTGCAGAAATACCTGCAGGGCCTTTTCGACCGTGCCGACCTGGTGCCGGGTAATCGTGGCGATCATCTGGGATGTGTAGGGAATATTCTCCGCAAACTCCAGTTTTCCGCCGTTTTTCAGTGATTTCAGATACAGTTTCAAAAGGATGTTCGAGTATAAGATGCCATCCGGCATACTCTCGAGAAGTACAATGGCATCATCCTCAAAATAATTCTCTTTCAGCTTGAGATAATAATATTTCCGGTTATCCGGCATAGACGATTCCTCCTTCGGTTTGTTTTTTCCATGGAAAAACCGCCCTGCATAAAACAAGGCGGTTCTCAAAAATTCTTATCTCACACGACATTTTTTACGTTCCCGGGCACAATGGTTCGGGTTATCTATGAGCGGCTTATATTTTTCATACACAGAATCCGTCGCGCCATTCGTATATACCTTACGGATGTCACTGACCGCTCCATTGTGCGGATTTTTTAACCACAACAACAATTCTTCGCGGCTCTGCAGGTATTTACATGGTCTTCTGTCTGTAAATTCAATGCGGTATCTCATAAGCGTCAGCCCCCTTCCTCTGAATTTTTACGAGTTGCCTGCGTGTTCACCTCCCCTACCGGATTCTCAGCAGATGATAAAGCCGCTCTTGTTTTAGTTTCCATTTCCGCAGGCTCCAAAGCCTGTATTGATCCGGATTCAGCTTCTGCGCGTTTCCGCTCCCTGTAGCGTTTCTGAGCGGCTGCGTTTTTTGCCCTCAATTCTGCCAGTTCTCTCGCGGCTTCCGGGTCGGTCGCCGCCTGTTCAATCAGTGCCTGCCTTTTGTCCCGCATCTTTTCGCATTTGCGTCGGCTGTACTCCTTGTTCCGCGCACGGATCATTTCTGCATACTCCGGTTCCGACGCCATTCGTTCTTCCTGATCTGCTTTTCGGCGTTTACGGGCTTCTGCCGCCCGCTCCTTAATGACATCCGGATCGGTCGGAGCCGGGGTTCTCGGCATGATACCGGCTTCCCGGCGTTTCCGTTTGCTGCTTTCCTGATTTATTTTTCTCCGTCTTTGAAGATAATCTTCATACCGGGCCGCGGCTTCCGGATCGGTTTCCGCAGCTGTCCGCATAGCCTCGACCTTTGCTCTGCGGTTAGCAACATAGCGTTTCCTTTTTTCCGCCTGCCGACTTTCAACCTCTGCAATAAATTCTTCTTCCGTCTGTTCTGCAACATCCGGCGGCTGAAAATTTCCGATAAAATTAAAATAAATATCTATCTTCTGCTGACGGTAAATGCTGCGCCCGCCCGTTGCCGCATGGACGACGATTTTTTCAATAAATGCGTACAGCATCTGGTCGCTCACTTCCTGGCATTCCCCGTATTTGCGGACAAGGGCAGCAAAACGCTCCGCCTGCATCTTCTCAGATTCTGTTTCTTCCGCCAGAGCCTGCAGCTCGGTTACCCGGTTTTCCATCTGCTCCTGTTCTGCATCATACTGTGTCATCAGCCGCTGAAACTGCCGGTCAGGCAGCTTGCCGGCTGCGTTACTTTCATACAGGTTCCGGATCAGCATATCCAGTTCAGCCACCCGACTCTGTGCCGCCGCAAGCTCTTTCCGGTTCTCTACGGAGGCTTCCGACTGCTGCTGCTTCCACTGGTCTTTCATCTCACGGATAAACCGTTCCTCATTCTCCATGACATACACGGACACGCTCTGGATAGCGCGTAGAATCGTCTCTTCCAAAACGGAAGCTTTCACGTAATGTGAGGTGCATTGTTCATAAATATTCCGGTAGTGGCTGCACTGGAAATAAGATTCACAGTCATACGTTTTCCCATTTGGGCGGTGATGGGTATCCGCGCTGCTGTAGCTCATCCGTGAGCCGCAGTCCGCACAGAAAACCATGCCGGACAGACGGTGGGTGATCTGGCCGTTTGACAGGTGGCGCGGTTTCCGGATTCGAAGCCGCTGTGCGTTATCCCATGTCTCCTGGTCTATGATTGCTTCATGTGTATTGGGAAAAACCAGAAGTTCGTCCGGTCTGGCTTTCCTCGACTTATGGTTTTTGAAGTTTTCCCGTACTGTTTTCCCAAGCACCGTATATCCCAGATATTCCTGCCGTTCCAGAATGCTGTTGACCGCCGCACATGTCCATGTATATTTATCATGATAATAATGGCTGCGCGCGTTTCCCGCTGTCAATTTCTCCTTGTAGGCAGCAGGAATCAGCACTTTATCTTCTGTCAATTCATTAGCAATCTCGCTCATTGGGATTCCTTCTGCCGCCCTTTTGAATATCCGGCGGACCACTGCTGCCGCTTCCTCGTCTACATAGAGAGTCTGCTTGTCGCCCAGCTTGCGAATATATCCGTAGGGAATACTGCCGCTGCACCGTTTCCCTTCCTGCATCCTCGACCGGAAAACCGTCCGGATTTTCTTGCTGGTGTCCTTTGCGTACCATTCGTTCATGATGTTTAAAAAAGGCGTGAAATCATTGTCCGCCGGATTCGCGCTGTCTATGCTGTTATTGATCGCGATGAAACGGACACCCTTTTCTGGAAACAACATTTCCGTATAGAAACCAACTTGTAGATAATTCCTGCCGAAACGGCTCATGTCCTTCACAATCACTGTCTTCACCCGTCCGGCTTCGATTTCCGAAAGCAGGGCACTGAAGCCTGGGCGGTTGAAGTTGGTGCCACTGTAACCGTCATCTGTAAAATGCCGGATTTTCCGGAATCCGTTCCGCCGGGCGTAGTCCTCCAGATATTTCTTCTGGTTCGTAATGCTGTTCGATTCCCCTTGTAATTCATCGTCGTGGGAGAGGCGTTCATACAGAGCAGTGAAATCTTCCGCGGCTGCTGTTTTTGGCATTCACATCCCCTCCTTTCTGAAAATGTAATGCCCAAACAAGATCAAATTTTTTTATCTTGAATAAGCGTACCCCTTAGGGTCAGTAAACACAAATGAGGTATATCCTGCATTATAAGCATTTGCTTTCACAACATAAAAGGTTTTACCGGACCCGGAGCCGCCGATAATTACCGTATTGTTATTCAGGGCTGTCAGCCTCGAGTTCATACTGATGCGGATATGCTCGGAGATGATTTTATTCTTCCGGTCATCCTTATCCATCAGCTTTTTATTGATCTCCTTCGGCGTGGCCAGCCGGCCGGAGCCATACTCTCGTCCCGGCATGTAATTGCGCCGGTTGCTTATATCATAGGCAAGGATGATCAGCCAGATAAGAAGGGCTACCAACACCGTCCTTGATGTGATCGGCGTGATCTGGATCGGCAGCGGATGCGTCAACACTTCCTGCAGCAATGCGGTCAGATTATCCAGGC
>JAJBVF010000243.1 GCA_020859965.1 Clostridiales bacterium | reverse complement strand
TTACTGGACTATCCGGAAAAAGTTGCCTGTACGGTCTTTCTGGGCGGCTGTGATTTTCGCTGCCCATTTTGCCACAACAGTGAACTAATCGGCGAAATCCCTGATACGATAGAAGAAGCGGAATTCTTTTCCTTTCTGAAAAAGCGGCATGGTCTGCTGGACGGCGGGGCAGTGACAGGCGGAGAACCGCTGCTGCGCCGCGATCTGCCGGATTTTCTGGCAAAAATAAAAGAACTTGGTTATCTGATCAAGCTCGATACAAACGGAAATCATCCGGATGCTCTGCAGGCGATTTTAGAGGATACGCTGGCAGATTATGTGGCTATGGATATCAAAAACTCTCCGGAGCGCTATGGGGAAACGATCGGTACTCCGGACTTTAACATTTCTGATATCAGCCGCAGCATCTCACTTCTGCTTAATGGATCTGTTACATATGAATTCCGCACCACAGTAGTGGCAGAATTTCACGACAATACCTCCTTTCCGGCTATCGGGCAGTGGATTCAGGGGGCGGAGCGCTATTATTTGCAATGCTTCACTGATCGAGACACTGTGCTGCAGCCCGGGCTGCACGCGCCGTCAGAGACGGATCTGCGCCGCTATGCGGAGCTTGTAAAGCCTTATGTGCAAAAGGTGCAACTGCGCGGTGTTTGATCGATGCAACCGCACGTTGTCATCTGTTTACTACCGAAAAAAAAATGCGGGCAGGAGATTTTTCTCCTGCCTGTTCTTCATTTTTGTTCTATATCTTGTGCATTTTCAGGATTTCAAAAACTATATATTGATTATCTTTTTCTCCTGTGCTACAATAAATTTGCTCGCGCCGGTCACCTCAGATCAAATGACGAAGATTGTCCGCCGTGCGGCTGCGGGCAGCAGAAAAATGTTTGCAATGACAGCAGCTCTTCCGGGCAGCTGATGAGGAGGATTTATGTATCAGGTAAAGAAACGTGACGGCACGATTGCCGAATTTCATATCAACAAGATCAGCACCGCGATCACCAAGGCTTTCGACGCGGAAGAAAAACAATATCATCCAAGCGTCATTGATATGCTGGCACTGCGGACGACAGCTGATTTCGAAGAAAAGATTGAGAATGGTTATATCTCCGTAGAGGATATTCAGGACAGCGTAGAGAAGGTTCTGTCCGAGGCGGGCTATGCCGATGTGGCCAAGTCCTATATTCTGTACCGCAAACAGCGGGAGAAGCTGCGCAATATCAATTCCACAATGCTCAATTACAAGGATCTGGTGGACGACTATCTGCAGATCAACGACTGGCGCGTGAAAGAGAATTCCACAGTCACCTACTCCGTAGGCGGTCTGATCCTGTCCAATTCCGGCGCGATCACGGCCAATTACTGGCTCTCTGAGGTGTACGACCATGAGGTAGCAGAAGCGCACCGCTCCGCGGCGCTGCACCTGCATGATCTCTCCATGCTGACCGGATACTGTGCAGGGTGGAGTCTGAAGCAACTCATTCAGGAAGGGTTAGGCGGCGTTCCCGGAAAGATCACTTCCTCCCCTGCCAGCCACTTAAGCACGCTGTGCAATCAGATGGTAAACTTCCTCGGTATCATGCAGAATGAATGGGCCGGTGCGCAGGCATTTTCCTCGTTTGATACCTACCTGGCTCCTTTTGTCCGGGTCGATCATCTGAATCAAAAAGAAGTGAAGCAGTGTGTACAGTCCTTCATTTATGGAGTCAACACACCCTCCCGCTGGGGTACACAGGCACCGTTTTCAAATATTACGCTGGACTGGACCGTACCGAACGACCTGAAGAATCTTCCGGCGATTGTTGGAGGCAAAGAACAGGATTTCACCTACGGCGACTGCCAGAAGGAAATGGATATGGTAAACAAGGCCTTCATCGAGATCATGATCGAGGGCGATGCAAACGGCAGAGGATTCCAGTATCCGATCCCGACCTATTCCATCACAAAGGATTTTGACTGGAGCGAGACGGAAAACAATCAGCTCCTCTTTGAAATGACAGCGAAATACGGCACTCCGTATTTTTCCAACTATATCAACTCCGATATGGAGCCAAGCGATGTTCGCTCCATGTGCTGCCGTCTGCGCCTGGATCTGCGTGAACTGCGCAAAAAATCCGGCGGCTACTTCGGCTCCGGCGAATCGACCGGCTCGATCGGCGTGGTCACGATCAACCTGCCCCGGATCGCTTATCTGGCAGCGGACGAAGCGGATTTTTACGCACGTCTGGACAAACTGATGGACATCGCTGCACGCAGCTTAAAGACCAAGCGCACCGTTATTACGAAACTGCTCGATGCAGGGCTTTATCCTTACACGAAGCGCTATCTCGGAAATTTTGACAACCACTTTTCCACTATCGGTCTCATCGGCATGAATGAATCCGGGCTGAACGCAAAGTGGCTCCGCTGCGATCTGACGCACCCGGAAGCACAGCAGTTTGCCAAAGATGTACTGAACCATATGCGTGAGCGTCTTTCCGATTATCAGGAGCAGTACGGCGACCTGTACAATCTCGAAGCGACACCAGCGGAATCCACTACTTATCGGTTTGCAAAACATGATAAAGAAGAGTTCCCGGATATCATCACAGCGAATGAGAATGGCACGCCCTACTACACCAATTCCAGCCATCTGCCGGTTGGTTATACGGAGGATATCTTCTCCGCTCTGGACGTACAGGATGAGCTGCAGACGCTGTATACCTCTGGCACAGTCTTCCACGCGTTTCTCGGTGAAAAGCTGCCCGACTGGAAATCCGCCGCTACTCTCGTACGAAAAATTGCGGAAAATTATAAGCTGCCATATTATACGATCAGCCCGACCTATTCCGTATGTAAAAATCACGGCTATCTTTCCGGCGAGGTCTACACCTGCCCGCACTGCGGAGAAAAGACAGAGGTTTACAGCCGTATCACCGGCTATTATCGCCCGGTACAGAACTGGAATGACGGAAAGACGCAGGAATTCAAGGATCGGAAAACCTACGATGTCGGCGCTTCCCACCTGAACAGAAATACCGCCTTGAAGCCGGAAAAACGGGAACCCTTTCCGGGTGCCGAAGAAAAAACCGCCAATGAGAATTCTGTAAAAGCATCTGCTATGACGGCAAAATCGACCGCACAGGCCGCTCAGACAGAAGCACTGCTATTTGTAAGCAATTCCTGCCCCAACTGCAAGGCTGCGGAGCATATCCTGAATGAACAAGCCGTTCCTTACAAGCCGCTGATGGCTGCGGAACATATGGATCTGGTCGAGCAGTATGACATCCGTCAGGCACCAACCCTGATCGTCGTTCGCGGTGATAGCTATGAAAAATATAAGGGAGTCTCAGACATCAGAGGATATCTGATGGCGAAGGCCAGCTGATTCTGATTCATCCCAATTCCATTCTACCGAGTCCGGCAAAATTCCTTTCCCGGCTCTGCGCATGAAAAAATCCGCTTCTCACAAAGAAGCGGATTTTTTCATCTTACATCTGTCCTTCCATGATCCCCCAGTTCTTTTTCAGATAATCGACAAGAGATATAACTGTCAGGATCAGCGCAATCCAAGTCAGAACCTGTGCGATGGTATTCCACAGGCCTCCGAAATTAAAAATCAACAGGATACTCATCAGCATCTGGAAGACCGTCTTGAATTTGCCCCAATAGCTGGCTGCGATCACCGTCCCCTTATCAGAAGCCACCAGTCGAAAGCCGCTGATAATAAACTCGCGTGCTATGATGATGATCACCATCCAAGCCGCCAGCCTTTCCAGTTCGACCAGACAGATCATCGCCGAGCAGACCAGAAGCTTATCCGCGATCGGATCCATGAATTTTCCAAAGTCTGTGATCAGATTGTTCTTTCTGGCAATGTATCCGTCCAGTGCGTCTGTCGCGCTCGCCAGGATAAACACAGCACCAGCCCAATAATTGCCATATGGAACATCAGCCAGCATCAGCACCACAAATACGGGCACCATACACACCCGAAGCATCGTCAGCTTATTCGGTAAATTCATCCGCTATCTCTCCTATCAAATCATATTCTGAAGCACCGGTGATCTTCACCTGCGCAAAGTCGCCGGACATCAGCGTCTCGTCTGTGCGAATAAACAACAGGCCGTCCACATTCGGCGCCTCCACATATGTAATGGCCACATAAACATGGCGTTCCGCAAAGCACGAGGTATTATAGTCCATCACTGCAA
>JAJBVF010000178.1 GCA_020859965.1 Clostridiales bacterium | reverse complement strand
GATCTGGGAGAACTGGCTGTTCTTCTTGGATCGAGCGAGGATATCATACGCAAATAACTAGAGTATATTGAAAAAGAGCAGGTGATCTGCGGATACCACACGCTGATCAACTGGGAAAAGGCAGATTCGGAAAAAGTGACAGCGCTGATCGAGGTACGGGTGACGCCGCAGAGAGGACAGGGGTTTGACTCGATCGCAGAGCGTATTTACAATTACCCGGAGGTACAGTCTGTCTATCTGATCTCCGGTGCTTATGATCTGCTGGTGATACTCCAGGGCAAGTCGCTGCGCGAGGTGTCCAGCTTTGTCAGCGATAAATTGTCCACGCTGGACTCGGTTCTCAGTACCGCGACACATTTTATTCTGAAAAAGTATAAGGATTATGGAACAATACTCGACAGCAAACAGAAGGATGAAAGGATGTTGGTGACACCGTGAGAAACCCGATATCACAAAAAGTGATGGCTATCGAGCCATCCGGAATACGCCGCTTTTTTGATATCGCGAATGAGATGGAAGATGTTATTTCACTGGGCGTCGGCGAGCCTGATTTCGATACGCCCTGGCACATTCGTGACGAGGGCATCTATTCGCTGGAAAAAGGCAGGACTTTTTATACATCAAATTCCGGATTGATGGAACTTCGGAAGGAAATCTGCAGGTATCTGAAACGTCGTTACAATTTGACATATGATCCTGCACATGAGACACTGGTGACCGTTGGCGGCAGCGAGGGCATAGATATCGCGCTTCGCGCCATGATAGACGAAGGCGATGAAGTGCTGATCCCGCAGCCCTGTTATGTCTCCTACCTTCCCTGTGTACAGCTTGTGGGAGGCATACCGGTTATCATCAAATTGCAGGAGAAAAATGAGTTCCGCCTGACGAAGGAAGAACTGCTGGAAAAAATTACCGATAAGACCAAGATGCTGATCCTGCCGTTTCCGAACAATCCGACGGGCGCAGTCCTACGCCGTGAAGACCTTGAAGCGATCGCAGAGGTCGTGATCGAAAAAGACCTGTATGTACTTTCGGATGAGATTTATTCGGAGCTGACCTATCAGGGAGATCATATCTCCATCGCGAGTCTGCCGGGGATGAGGGAACGACCGCTGACGATCAACGGCTTCTCGAAATCCTATGCGATGACCTGATGGAGACTTGGCTATGTCTGCGGACCGCAGGAGATTATCGATCAGATGACAAAAATACACCAGTTTGCGATCATGTGCGCACCGACCACCAGTCAGTACGCGGCGGTGGAAGCCCTTCGCAACGGAGACGAGGATGTGGCGCGGATGCGCGAATCCTACAATCAGCGCAGGCGTTTTCTGATGCATGAGTTCAAACGCATGGAGCTTCCCTGCTTTGAACCGTTCGGCGCTTTTTATGTCTTCCCGAGTATCAAAGAATTTGGTATGACTTCAGAGGAATTCGCGATGCGTCTGCTGGACGAAGAGCATGTGGCAGTAGTGCCTGGCACCGCATTTGGGAATTGTGGTGAGGGCTTTTTGCGTATTTCTTACGCCTATTCTATCGACGCCCTGAAGGTTGCGCTTGGACGCCTCGAGCGATTTATAGACCGTTTGCGTGCTGTGAAGGGGCAGGCAGAGAAAAACTAATTGACTGGACATTAGCTTCGCGGCTATTGCATACATCAAAGCAGAAGCAGAGCGGACTTGTTGTAGGTCCAGCGAAGCATCGAGCCAGGCAGCCGGAGGTATAAGGGTATTGAGTGCCAGTGGCACTCATTAAGTGCCAACCGAAGCGGAGGAACAGCAGTGAATATTGTGTTATATGAGCCGGAAATTCCGGCAAATACAGGAAACATCGGGCGTACCTGCGTAGCAACCGGCACCCGCCTTCATCTGATCGAGCCGCTCGGATTTCTGCTGACGGAGAAAGCCCTTCGGCGGGCCGGGATGGACTATTGGCCGCAGCTTGATGTTACCCGGTATATCAATTATGAGGATTTTCTGGAAAAGAATCCGGGGGCGAAGATTTATTTCGCTTCGACAAAAGCAAAAAGGGTATATACGGAAGTAAACTATGAGCCGGATTGCTACCTGATGTTTGGCAAAGAAAGCGCAGGAATCCCGGAAGAAATCCTGCGCGAACATCCGGAAACGACAGTCCGGATACCGATGATCGGCGAAACCCGTTCCCTGAATCTGGGCAATTCTGCGGCGATTGTCCTGTATGAAGCGCTGCGTCAGAATGGATTTTCGCAGATGAAGTTGCAGGGGGAGCTGACCCGGTATCGGTGGGATGGGTAAATCATAAGAACAGTGGAGGCGTGAAAATATGGACTTACCGCAGGAATTTCTAAATCGAATGGAAGCTTTACTTCGGGAAGAATTTCCATTTTTTCTGGATTCTTATGAGAGGCCACGCCATTCTGGACTTCGTGTAAATACTCTGAAAATCAGCACAGAAGAGTTTATGCGTATCGCTCCTTTTCATCTGACCCCGATTCCCTGGACCGACAATGGATTTTTCTATGAAAAAGAGGATGCTCCTTCAAGGCATCCTTTTTACTATGCGGGTCTGTATTATCTTCAGGAGCCGAGTGCAATGACGCCCGCGCAGGTTCTCCCGGTGACACCTGGCGAGCATGTGCTTGATCTCTGCGCTGCTCCGGGTGGAAAGGCAACGGAGCTGGCCTCAAAACTGCAAGGAAAGGGACTGCTCGTGGCAAATGATATCAGCGCATCGCGTGCAAAAGCACTTCTGAAAAATCTCGAAGTATTCGGGGTCACGAATTCCTTTGTGACAAATACGACATCATCCAAACTGGCCGCACAGTTTCCGGGAGCATTTGATAAGATACTTGTAGACGCACCCTGCTCCGGTGAGGGGATGTTCCGGAAAGATATAGCCAATGCGCGGGCATGGAGTCTTTCTAAAGTAAAAGAATGTGCCAGAACTCAGAAAGAAATAGTTCTGCAGGCTGTATCCATGCTGCGCCCTGGCGGAATGATGCTTTATTCCACCTGCACCTTTTCTCCGGAGGAAAATGAGCAGGTGATCGCATATCTTCTCGAAAACTGCCCGGAGATGGAACTGCTTCCAATTCCGATGGCGGATGGCTTCTGCAATGGCCGTCCGGAATTAGCGAATGACAGCTGGAAAGACGCGGCTGATCAATTACAATCTGAGAGTGGAAACAAAAGAACTTCAGGATATAATACAGCAGATCTGGCACGGTGCGTCCGCATCTTTCCGCATCGGGTGTCAGGGGAAGGGCACTTTCTTGCCCTGCTCCGAAAACGTATGCCAGATGAATATATGGAGGAAAACATTCAGACTAAATTTGCGGATTATGAGAGCATATTCCGGAATAATTCCAATAATCTGACCAATCAAAAATCTCCGCAAGCGAGAAAACGTAAAAAGAAGAGCAGACAAACGCAAACGGCAATTTCATCGTCAGCCTCATCGACAGCTCCCGTCACTAAGGCGGAGAGAGAAACGGTCCTTTCTTTTTTACAAAATATGTTTCAATTTGAGTCAGCCCCGGAAAAGGGGACAGATAGTTTAAACAATATAGAACTTCATGGCAGTCAGGCTTACTATGTGCAGGAAACACCGGGCATCAATAAAGGTATTCCCTTCCTCCGGAACGGACTTTATCTTGGAGAGGTTAAGAAAGACCGTTTCGAGCCATCGCAGGCATTGGCAATGGCTGTTAGCACAAAAAGCTGCACGGCTGTTCTTGATTTTGACAGTCAGGACGAGCGAGTGCGCCGCTATCTCTGCGGAGAGACAGTCGAAGTGGATGATATGCTAAGCAAAGCGAAAGAAGCGAAAGAAGCAAAAGAAGCAAGTCAAAAGGGAAACTGGCAGCTTATTTGCGTAAATGGCTATCCTCTGGGATGGGGCAAGCTTTTAAATGGGACACTGAAAAATAAATATCATCCGGGCTGGCGAATGCGGCAGATGTAAAATGGAGAATAGAGAATAGAATACCCTGGATAAAGGCTGCTGTAAAAAATATCAGCAGCCTTTATGCGAAAATCCACAAAAACAATCCCGCAAAACAATCCGATAAAAAATCACCTGAAAATCAAACGAAAAAAATAAAAAAACGCTTGCATTTTCCGAACCTCGATGATATAATGAACAAGCTGAAAACAAGAGGGAACAAAAACAATATCGATGCGTGGCTCAGTTTGGTAGAGCGCTGCGTTCGGGACGCAGAGGTCGCAGGTTCAAATCCTGTCGCA
>JAJBVF010000464.1 GCA_020859965.1 Clostridiales bacterium | reverse complement strand
GCACATAGACATATGAGAATACTGTCTGCGGCATCCGCCGCACCGGCAATCACACTCGGCACGCAGGAAATCACACACAAGGCAGCGCCAAAGGCAATTCCCTGATAAAATACCGGGAGAAACTCTTTTTCTTCTTTTTCCACGATCCCGGCCACTCCATAGGAAAGCCGGAATTCTTCTTTTTCCAGATATTCGTATTCATCCAGGCGCAGGCCATTTAAAATAAACAATATCACTGCCACTGCGACGATCGCAAGCAACACGCCGACGCCCACACCGCCGGCAACATCTTCTGTCGGAAACAGCAGGCCAAACTCCGACATGCCGATAAAAGCTAACATCGGCAGCGGAGAGAGAATGCACAACCCCACACCCAAAGCAATCCGCTCTCCCGCTTCTCTGATCACAGACAGATATTCGGTAGCCGTTTCCAGGGATATTTCATGCATATCCTCCGGATGATACACATCCGCGACAACCTCTCCCGGCAGCTCCTCCATTTCATCCTTCAGCAGATAATCCGTGCTGATACCGTAAATCTTAGAGATTTCCAGAATTTTGTCGATTCCGGGAATGGAACCTCCACTTTCCCATTTGGAAACCGACTGTCTTGATACATTCAGTTTTTCCGCGAGCTCTTCCTGGCTTAGTCCCGCCCTGGTGCGGAGAGCCAGAAGTTTTTCTGATAAGATCATAATGTACTCATCCTTTCCTCATCTGAATCTTTTGTTTTCCTGATGATGAGAAGAGTATAGCCAAACCGGCAGTTGCACTCCACCAGTCAGACTTGGAAATTGCCGCAACTGACGGTTGCAATCTTTCACAGCTGCCTGATTTTCTTTACCATCGCCGGAAAATACGATCCCTGGTGCCGCATAGCATAGATCATTTTTTATATATAAAAATATAGTGAACAACAAATCATCTTTGTCATTCATTATAATGTATCATTTCACATCTGTAAACGATGCCATAATGCTGTAAATTACAAGTATGCCTAACCATAAATCACGCCAGCTTCCCGACCGCCGCCGTCAGCTCCTGTGCCAATGTCAGTGTGTCCTCTGTCCACTTTCCATTGATGCGGGCACGGGTGTAAATAAACTGCGGTGCCGGACCTGATTTGCCTTCCCCATCAGCTGCAGTATCCAGGCTGCCGCTGCCCGTCTGCGGCATTTTTCCGCTCGCACTGCCTTTCGCAGATGCGCGTTTGCGCGCGGAAGGCGTATCCAGGACAAACTTCAGTCTTCCCTTATAATCCTTCAAAAGCTGATCGATCTTTGTCGTATCGATCTGTGCGCGCCCATACATCAGAAGGCATATCTCATTTCCCTTCTGCGAGAGCTCCTGAATCCAGGCATCGTGTGCCTCGGCGCGCAGACGGGCGATCGCAAGCAGGTTCTGTACGGATTTCGGCGGCTCACCAAAACGGTCGAGCAGCTCTTCAAGCATATCGTCATGCTCCTCCTCAGTGCGGATCGCGGCGATGCGCTTGTAAATATCGAGCTTCTGTGTCTCGCTTCGGATATAACGATCCGGAATGAACGCGTCGACGTCGATATCAATGGTGGTCTCAAAGCTTTCCTTTGGAGCTTCGCCGCCCTGAAGCTCTTTTACCGATTCGTTTAAAAGCTTACAGTAGAGGTCGTAACCGACCGCCTCCATATGACCGGACTGCTCGCTGCCGAGCAGATTGCCCGCGCCGCGGATCTCCAGGTCACGCATCGCGATCCGGAATCCGCTGCCCAGCTCGGTAAATTCACGGATTGCAGAAAGGCGCTTCTCCGCCACCTCGCGCAGCATTTTGTTGCGGCGGTACATCAGGAACGCGTAAGCGGTGCGGTTCGAGCGCCCGACCCGGCCGCGCAGCTGATAGAGCTGAGAGAGCCCCATCGTATCCGCATCATGAATGATCATGGTATTTACATTAGAAATATCCAGTCCCGTCTCAATAATGGTCGTCGTCACGAGAACATCGATATCACCGTTGATAAAGTCATACATGATACGCTCTAACTCATGCTCTTTCATCTGCCCGTGTGCAAAAGCAACATGCGCCTGCGGGACAAGCGCTGCGATTTTGTTCGTGATATCAACGATCGTGTTTACGCGGTTGTAGACATAATACACCTGGCCGCCGCGGGACAGCTCCCGGCTGATTGCTTCGCGCACCATTTCTTCATTGTATTCCATGACATAGGTCTGGATCGGCACGCGCTCCTGCGGTGCCTCTTCCAACACACTCATATCGCGAATCCCGATCAGACTCATATGAAGTGTCCGCGGAATCGGGGTTGCAGTCAGTGTCATGACATCGATATCGGTCTTGAGCTGTTTGATCTTTTCCTTGTGGGTCACGCCAAAACGCTGCTCCTCATCGATCACCAGCAGTCCCAGATCTTTATACTGCACATCCTTCGAAAGAAGCCGATGCGTCCCGATCACGATATCCACCAGACCGCTCTTCAGATTCGTGATGGTCTTCTTCTGTTCGGCCGGAGTCCGGAAACGACACAGAAGATCCACGCGAACCGGAAAATCCTTCATCCGCTGCACAAAGGTATTGTAATGCTGCTGCGCCAGAATGGTAGTCGGTACCAGATAGGCCACCTGTTTGCCATCCTGTACGGCTTTAAACGCAGCACGGATTGCGATCTCCGTTTTGCCATAGCCGACGTCGCCGCAGATCAGGCGATCCATAATTTTCGTGCTCTGCATATCCTGCTTGACCGCCTCGATCGCTGTCAGCTGATCCTCCGTCTCTTCAAATGGAAACATCTCCTCGAATTCGCGCTGCCAGACGGTATCCTCGCTGTAGGTAAAGCCGTCCTTGCGCTGCCGCTCGGCGTAAAGCTTTACCAGATCCTGTGCAATCGAGCGGACTGCGGTGCGGACTCTGGACTTTGTGCGATTCCACTCCTGCGTACCAAGCTTGTTCAGCTTCGGCGGCTTCGCGTCGCCGTCCGCATATTTCTGAATCACATCGAGCTGCGTCGCCGGGACATAGAGATTGCTGCCGCCGGCGTACTCGATCTTCATGTAATCCTTGGTGACATGATCGACCTCGACCTTCTCAATGCCTTTGTAAACGCCAAGACCGTGGTTTTCATGCACCACAAAATCGCCGATCGACAGCTCCGAAAAACTGCTGATCTGCTTCCCCTCATAACGCTTCTGTTTCTTTCGTTTTTTCTTTTCCTGTCCGAAAATATCGCTCTCCGTGATCACGACGAACCGAATCAGCGGATACTCATACCCGCGCTTCGCGTTTCCGTAGGTGATCAGGATCTCCCCCGGCTGCACCTCGCGCGCTTCCTCTTCTGTATAAAAAGCGGTCAGTCCCTCGTCTGTCAGATCGCTCGCCAGACGATTCCCCCGCGTGCGCGAGGCTGCCAGCAAAATCACGCGATAGCCCTCACGTTTCCAGCCTTTTAAATCCTTTACCAGATAATCAAAGCTGTTGTTATACGGATTCACGGAACGAACGGTCAGGCTGTATTTGCCGGAAACCACCCACGGCGCCCGCGCTGTCTCCAGCGCACAAAGGCCTACCGCATTCCGTCTGCAGATTGCCGCAGCTGTCTCCTGTGTGGAAAAGAGCAGCTTCGTCTGACCCGGCAGCACATAGCCCTTCTCCAGGCGGTTTTTCATACTCTCGGAGAATTCCATCTCGACCGCGTCGCCCGCCTCCAGCATCCGGTTCGGCTCATCCAGAAAAATCAGGGTATTCGCCGGATCAAAGTAGTCCAGAAAATTGATTTTTCCGTCTGCAAAATAATCAATAAAGCCTTCCATAGAGAGCGGTTCCTGAAACTCCGTCAGCTCATCCCGGCAATCCTGCAGAAGCTGTTGAATCCTATACACAGCTTCCTGCCATCCTGTTTTCTGTCCCAGTTCCGCATTTTCTCTCGCGGCGGCGTCTCTCCCGGTATTCGCCTCATATACACGCTCTTCCTCCGCTTTTGAACCGGTTTGCTTTGAAAGATTCCCATAGCTGCGGAATTTCGCTTCCGCCGCCTTTGCCTCTTTCTCAATGCGCTTCAGGGCTTTTTCTCTCGCTCTCCGGTCCGGGATCAGTTCTGCTGCCGGATAGATGCGCACCGCATCCAGATTCTCAATCGAGCGCTGGCTCTCCACATCAAAGCTGCGGATCGAGTCGCCCTCTTCTCACCACAGCTCAAGACGGACCGGATTCTCCTCTGACAGCGGGAAAAAGACAATAATACCTC
>JAJBVF010000568.1 GCA_020859965.1 Clostridiales bacterium | reverse complement strand
GTGTAAAACGTCTGCCATTTAGACGCCCCCAGGGATTCTGCCGCCTGATATTTTACCGGATCCACGGCCGCGACACCCGCGATCGTATTGATGACTACAGGGAAAATGGTCGCGTAGGTGATCAGCATCAGCTTTGATTCCTCACCCACACCAAACCACATCAGGAACAGCGTCAGAAAACCGATTGCCGGAATAAAGCGGAAAAAGTTAATAAATGGCTCTACCAGCCAGCGCACCAGCTTAAACTGGCCGATCAGCAGTCCGACAGGCACTGCTATAAGAATGCCCCTGCCCCAGCCAATCGCAATCCTCTGAAGGCTGATCGCGATGTCCTCTAGCAGCACACCGTTCAACAGGATTTCCTGAAATCCATCCAGTGTGCGCAGCGGTCCCGGCATGAAATCGGGTGAATTGAAAAGGGATGCAATCTCCCAGATTATCAGCAGAAGAATCCATGTGGCAATTCCGCTGCTTGCGATAAAAGTTCCCGCTTTTTTTATCTTTTGCATATCTGTTATCTCCTCATATTCTTCAGGCCTCCGGCCTCAGTCTGTATGAAAAAACGCTTCCAGTTCCTTATCCTGTGGATCTGTATGCCCTTCCACAAAGACGGACACTTTGTTCAGGTTCCCCTCAAAAACAAATGGGCAGCTGTAATCCCGCGGTGCGACCGGCGTATTTTTATTTGCACCGATCGTCGTGAGGTAATCGACCGATGTCTGGATCCGCGGAATGGAAAGCTCCGCCGTCTTTTCTCCGTTCAGGTACAGCGCCAGATGCGCCGACTCATCCGTTGCAACCTTCAGACGGTATTCCACCGTCACATCACCATCCGGAATCTCCCGGTCGGAAACAGCCTCATACCAATTCTTCGTCCCGTAATTGTAGATGTATTTCAGATGATTTCCGAAAATATACAGACTGAATCCGCCGTGATAATTTCCATGGGAGAAAATCACGCCTTCCTGGCCTGTATTCCGGCGGGTAATTTCTGCCCGGACGATATGGGAATGACGGCTTAGATCCGTATCCAATGTCCGGATCAGATCAAAGGGTTCCAGAATGTTTTCATAGACATCAAACCGTTCTTTCCGGTAGATCGACCGGCTCAGAATCTTTCTCGCCTCGTTTGTGCTATAAGCCGCGCCGTTCAGCATCGGAAATACTCCGGCTGCCGATGCCTCGATCAGCCAGGTTCTCTCCAGCTCCGCAAGCTTTTCCGGATACTGTGCAGCCACATTATGGCTTTCAGAGTAGTCTTCCGCCACGTGATAGAGTTCCCAGACATCCGCCGCGTAGTCTCCATCCGTGCCGTTTCTGAAATGATTCACGATTGCCTTCCAGCCGTCCTTGTAGATCGCGCGGTTGCCAAGCATTTCGTAATACTGCACATGTTTCCGGTCCGGCGCGCTGCCGTCCGTCAATGTATATTTCAGGCTGATTCCCTGAAATGGCTTCTGATGTACGCCTTTGATGGATTCCGGTTTTTCGACGCCGATAATATCGAGCATCGTCGGTGTCAGATCAGACACATGGTGATACTGTCCGCGAATGCTGCCCGGATCCGGTATCAGCTTCGGATAACGGATGATCAGGGGATCTTTTACTCCGCCGGAGTAGGTGAACATCTTATACCATGGAAATGGGGCATTGCCCGCATGCGCCCATCCGATCGGATAATGGTTAAACGCATTCGGGGTACCGATGTCATCGATGCGGGAGAGGACATAGTCTGCCTCCGCATCCGGATCCGCCAGCTCTTCCTCTGTGAATTTACGGAAATTATTGATGGTTCCTTCACTTCCACCTTCCCCGCTTGCGCCGTTATCGGATAAAAACACCACCACAGTATTGTCCAGCTCATGGATTTCCTCCAGATAATCCAGCAGCCGTCCGATCTGCGCGTCCGTGTGCTCCAGCATCCCGGCATAGGCCTCCATGTAGCGGGCAGCCGTTTTTTTCTGCTTCGGGGAAAGCGCTTCCCAGGGTTTTACCAGATCGTTTCGGGGAGTGAGCTCTGCATCCGGAGGAATCACGCCCAGTTCCTTCTCCTTTTCATACCACTGCTTACGGATGACATCCCAGCCCGCGTCGAATTTTCCCCGGTATCGGTCGATGTACTCTTTCGGCGCATGATGCGGTGTGTGCATGGCTCCATACGCCAGATACAGGAAAAATGGTTTTTCCGGATACGCGATATGCTGATGGAAAATATACCGGATTGCCTGATCCGTGATATCTTCCGAAAAGTGATAGCCCTCCTCGGGCGTTTTCGGCGGATCGACCGGCGTATTGTCCCGCGTCAGTCTCGGATGGAACTGATCCATCTGCGCGTGAAGGAAACCGTAATATTTATCAAACCCTTTTCCCAACGGCCAGTTATCAAACGGTCCCGCCTCCGTAGTCTCCGTGACATCCGTCAGGTGCCATTTCCCAACCGCATAGGTTCCATATCCATACTCGTGCAAAATCTCCGCGATCGTCGCACAGTCCTTATGCAGATGCCCGATTCCGTTGTCGCAGCCAGTCATATATTCCACGATCGCGCAGATACCTGCCTTGAGATGAGTCATTCCGCTCAGCAGAGATGCTCTGGTCGCGGAGCAGATGGCGGTCGTATGAAAATTATTGTACCGCAGTCCCTCCTGCGCCATCCGATCCAGATTCGGCGTATGGATATTGGAACCGTAGCATCCCAGATTTGCAAAGCCCATATCATCCATCACAATATAGACCACATTCGGCGCTCCCTTCGGGGTCGAATCCACGGTCTCATACCGATACTGTGTATCCGCCACCGTGAATCCCTTCACACCGGTAAATTTCTTCTCCGCCATAGCTCATCCATCTCCTTTTTCTCACGCTGCAAACCAGCGGTTTCTGTTCTGTGAATCGTACATGTGCCCACACTCACCTGTACGCTGTTTAGTACAGGAGAAATCCCTGCCTTACAGTTCTTAATAGTCCACCTCGTCCGGATAGACTTCCTGCAAAATGGAAGTGTCCACAAAATCTGCAAAATCATAGTCCTTCTCAAAAAGTCCGCTCTCAAGCGCCCACTCTTTGATGTTATTTAAATGCTCCAGCGTATCGCTCTTAAAGCTGACAGAAAGCTCATACTGAGGGAAATTCTGTAAAAACTGTTCCGAAGGATAGCTGATGTTTTCTTCCAGAATCTGTGCCGCTTCCTCCTGATTATCTGTCATCCAGTCTTCGATCTCCTTCACAGCCTCATAGAACGCCTGAATCACGTCTGCATGCTCCTCCAGATATCCTTCATAGGTGATAAAATACTGATCGGTCCAGACGCCCAGATCATTCAGAGAAAGGATGGATTCCAACCCCGCTTCCGCCAGCTTCTCCGCAGTGGTCCCGGACGCCCAGAATGCGTCTCCCTCCCCGGTGGTCAGTGCACCGACAGCAGTCTGCTGACTGTCCACGTTGATGATATTCTGATCTTCTTCCGCGATTCCCGCGTACTCATAGGTTTTCGCGGTCCAATAGTCCCAGACTGTTCCCGGGAGGGTTAAAAACCCGGCTCCCGCCAGATCAGACAGATCCGTAATCACTTCTGTATTCACATACAGCTCATTCATAGCCGCTCTGGCAAAGTTGGCAATAATCTTAAGATCCGTGCTGTCCTGTGTGTTCCCGATCCGGTTTACCGCCGCGTAATCTGCCAGAAGTCCGATGTCCACCTGCCCGGTCACGATCGCGTCGACTGTATTCACGCCTGCAGCAAACTCGGTATATTCCACATCCAGTCCGTGCGCCTCATAAATTCCTGTGGCGATGCCGATCTCCGCGATCCAGTGATCCAGGCCGGATGTCATCACACCGATCCGCAGCTCCTGAAGCTCCTCTGTCTCGGTAGTATCTTCCTCGGCAAATACCGGAATACTTCCTGTTCCCAATGCCAGAGATACCGCAAGAGCTCCTGCCAGCAAGCTTTTGCTTATCTGCTTTTTATTTGTCTTTTTCATGATGATATTCTCCTTTTGTTTTTTAATCGATTCTTTTCTATATTTGATGCCCGGCTGTTTGATTTTTTGCCCGACATTTTGGAAAGCTTTTCAGGAAAATGAATTTCCTGATTCGATTCCGTCTGATTTCCGGGCTAGAGGTCCCGATGCGCCCTGATCCATTATTCCGGCTCATCCCGCGCCTCGATCATCGGAAATCCTGCATAGCGTTGCAGATCAGTCAGACCTTTTTCAATCTTCTTGAGCAGTTC
>JAJBVF010000323.1 GCA_020859965.1 Clostridiales bacterium | reverse complement strand
GTATAGAGCTTATAATAAAATCCGCCTTTTTTCATCAGGTTTTCATGCGTCCCCTGCTCCACAACGTCCCCATGGTCCACCACCAGGATCCGGTCCGCGTGCTGAATCGTCGAGAGACGATGGGCGATCACAAAACAGGTCTTTCCGCTCATCAGCCGGCGCATGGCTGCCTGGATTTCACGCTCCGTACTGGTATCCACGTTCGAGGTAGCCTCATCCAATATCAGCATTTTGCAGTCATAGAGCATCGCGCGTGCAATCGTGAGCAGCTGCTTCTGTCCCTTGGAAATATTGCCGCCGTCCTCACTGATGATCGTCTGATAGCCCTGTGGCAGCCGCATGATAAAGGGATGGATATGGGCTGCCTTTGCAGCGGCCTCTACCTCTTCCTGTGTGGCGTCCTCTTTTCCGTAAGCGATATTTTCAAAAATAGTGCCCTGGAAGACCCACGTATCCTGCAGTACCATGGCATATGCGCCCCGGAGACTGGAACGGGTGTAATTCCGGATATCCGTGTCATCCACTGTGATCGTACCCTTGTTCACATCATAAAAGCGCATCAGCAGATTGATGATCGTCGTCTTGCCCGCTCCGGTCGGTCCTACGATCGCGATCAGTTTTCCGGCGTCCGCCTGCAGACTCAGGTCATGAAGGATCGTCCTGCCGCGGTCATACCCGAAGCTGACATGCACAAGCTCTACATCGCCCTTCACATCAGTGAGCGCCCGCGCATTCGCGCGATCCGCGATCTCCTCCGATTCATCCAGAAGATGGAACACACGCTCCGCAGCGGAAAGTGCGGAAAACAATTCGTTGATAATATTGGCGATCTCATTGATCGGACCGGAAAATTTCCGGGAATACAGCACAAAGGAAGAAATCTGTCCGAGCGATACGCTCCCCATCATGTACAGGACGGAGCCCAGGATCGCGATCAGAGACAGGCAAAGATTGTTAATCGAGCCCATCGTCGGTCCGATCGTCGTGCCATAGTAATCTGCCTGATAATAAGCGTCCGCGGCGTCCTCATTGACTGCGGCGAACTGATCCCTCACCTGATTTTCATAGGCATACGCCTGAATCGTCTTCTGTCCGGTAAACATTTCCTCCACAAAACCATTCATTTTGCCATAGCTGGCAGAACGGCGGCTGTAACGGGGCTGCGTCTGTCCGCGCATATAAACTGTGTAGCTCACTGACACCGGAATCGTTATGATCACCACCACAGACAGCAGCGGGGAAATGTACACCATCATGGCAAAAGAGCCGACGACTGTCACAACAGAGGTCAGAATCGATACCACATCTGTAGAAATACAGGTACACACAACATCGATATCATAGCTCACACGGCTGATGATGTCGCCTGCCTGGTTGCGGTCAAAATAGCCTACCGGAATACGCATCAGCTTATCAAAGACATCCTTTCGCATTTTCCGGGCGATCCATTTGCTGACATACATCATGATCACATTGATGGCGATCGTCAGCAGGGATGAGCACACGTAACAGATCAGCATCCATTTTGCGTAATAATATACCCTTTCAAAATTGACCTTTCCCGCTCCGGCAGCGGCTTCATTGATCGCGGAACCGGCCAGGCTCGGTCCGAGCAGAGCAAGGATATTGGAGATCAGGCAGAGAGCCATCACCAGAAGTAAAATCCACTTATAGGATGCCAGATAACGGATCAGCCGGCGAAACGTACCGCCGGTATCCTTCGGTTTTTTCATAACAGTAACATTTGGCGGCATTTTATCTTCCCTCCCCCATCTGTGTCTCATATATTTCCCGATACTTCGGACAGGACGCCATCAGTTCTTCGTGCGTACCGTGACCGATGACCTCTCCCTCATCCAGCATAATGATGTCATCCAGATTCATGATGGAGCTGATCCGCTGTGCTACCACAACCGTAGTCGTATCGCGGTACTCCTCCCGGATGACCTTACGCAGGGCAGCGTCTGTCTTATAATCCAGTGCGCTTGAGGCATCATCCAGAATCAAGATCTCCGGATGCGCTGCCAAAGCCCGTGCGATCAGCACACGCTGGCGCTGCCCGCCGGACAGATTTGCTCCGTGAATCGCCGCCTGATGCTGGTAGGTGTCCTCATAGGATTCGATAAAATCCTGCGCGCGGGCATTTGCCGCCGCGGTGCGGATCCCCATCTCGTCTACGCCCCGTCCGAAATCAATATTTTCCGCCAGCGATTCCGCAAAGATCACATCATTCTGAAATACAACGCCGAATTTCCGGCGAAGATCATCCTTCTTATACGTGCGCACATCCCTGCCATCCACAAAGATGTGTCCTTCCGTCGGATCATAAAAACGCATCAGCAGATTGATCACTGTCGTCTTACCGCAGCCCGTAGCTCCGATAATTCCCAGAGAGCCGCCCTTTTTCATCGAAAAGCTCAGCTCCGACAAAGACATCCGGATTCCTTTCTCTGCCGCATCCGTCTTCTCTTCCGGTTTTCCCCAATAGCCAAATGACACATGATCAAACAGAATAAAATCCTTGCTGTCTGTATGCGCAGCCTGGCTCTCAGGTATCACTTCAAGTCCTTCCGGCTGACGGACGACCTCCTCGATTCGTCTGGAGGAAGCATTTGCCTTGGACATCATCATAAATACGCGGTTCAATCCCATGACGCCCATCAGGATCATGTTGAAATAGGTCAGGAAAGCCAGGATCACGCCAGGCTTCGTGACGCCATTGTTCACACGCACCGCGCCGATGACGACTACCAGCGTCAGGCCAATGTTCAGAGCCAGTGTCATCAGCGGTCCCGGCAGAGCCATGATCACTCCGGCCTTACGTTCCCGTCTGGTCATTGTATCATTGGCTGCGCCAAAACGCCGACGCTCATAATCTTCCTTTGAAAGGGCTTTCACCACCCGGATACCGGTAATATTCTCCCGCATAATCCGGACAATCTCGTCCACACTCTGCTGCACTTTGTCATACAGCGGAATCCCCCACAGAGATACAGCGACCGCCACTACCAGCATGATCGGCGCCATAACGCACAGAATCGAGGCGAGTCCCACATCCATGGTCATCGTAATGGTAATGCCGCCAATCAGCATGATCGGCGCGCGAACGCCCATCGCCTGCCCGGACTGAAGAAAGTTCTGGACATTGTAAGAATCCGAAGTCATCCGGCTGGTCAGCGACGGCAGACCGAACTTATCTGTCTGCTCACCGGACAGGTTCAGGGAATGCCAGAACAGATCCCGGCGAATCTCATAAGTGGCGTTTCTGGCACTCCTGACACTAAGCCGATTCGCTATGACATTCGCGAACCGCGTCAATGCCGCGAGTATCAGCATGGCCGCTCCCCAAAAAGCAACCCGGCCAAGATTTCTGGTCGGAGCCACTTCGTCGATCATATACTCCAGCACATAGGGAATCAAAAGCTCCAGTATCGTACCGAGCAGCTTCAGACTCATACATGCGGCTACCAGCCACCGGTAACGCTTCAGATAAGAGAGCATAAATTTCATAGATTCAATCCTCCCTTAGCATCTCCCAACTGCGCAGCAGTTTCCACATCCCAGCTTTCCAGCAGTTTTTCAAGCAGCGCAGCCAGTTTCTCCCGCTCTTCTTCCTCCAGAGCACCATATCGCTCAGTAAGCACGTCTTCCTGCGGTCTGGCCTCAAGCGCCTGTCCCCGGTCGGTCAGAGAAATCACTACCCTGCGCCGATCCGTCTCATCCCTTTGCCGCAGAAGAAATCCTTTGCTTTCCAGCTTGGAAATCAGCTCGCTCACAGAGCCTGCCTGGATATTCAAAGCCTGCTGAATATCCTGCTGGCTCATCGGTCCGTTCTTCTGTAAAAGCTGCAGAACCGTAACCTGCCGCGGCCCGGCAGTATGGTGGTAAAGATAATGGCCGCACTGATGCAGCCGCTGATCCAGCCGTTCCTCTAAAGTCTTCGGTTCCGGCCGGCAATGTCTTCCCCGTTTTTTTTTCAATTTGTTCACTTCCCGTTTTATATTTTGGTACCTAAATAAATATAAGGCATAGTTCCTCATTTGTCAAGGTACCTAATCATCTGAGTTTTACAGCCCTTTTTCTCTTGATAACCAAATGCATTTATACGACAACGTTGAAAATATGTGGAGCCTGTTGTTTGCGACCGGTTACCTGACTCCAAGCGAAATGCCGGATGGCAATCTGGTGACAGAGTTCTGCAGCGCACTGAAAAATGGCGATACTGCCGATGTCGA
>JAJBVF010000496.1 GCA_020859965.1 Clostridiales bacterium | reverse complement strand
TTTTTGATACCGGAAATAATCACAGGTGCTTTCCTGACTGCTCGACTCCATACAGGCATAAATCCTGTCATGCAGCTTCATCTGCTGCTCCCGTTTATTCTTGCCCGGCTCGGCGAAAAACGGTCCGTCAATATAAACGACTATTTTCGGTTTCCTTCCATGTTTCCGCTGTTGGTAAGTTGTCGTCATGCAAAAGGCCGGCACATCATACAACACCGGAAAGCGAAATGCCGTAGCCTGATAGGGACGGATAAACGTACACCAGGGCCAGACATGAGCTTCCGGGTAGATCACAATGCAGCGCTTTTTTTCCACATGATACCGGACCGCCTCCATGAACTTTTTCATCTGTCCCATGGAATCCGGTATAAACAAACCTCCCAACATAGGGAGAATCTTTCCGATTACCGGAATTCCCATATTCGACGGACTGGCAATCGCACTCATACGCATGGGAAAGCAATACAGGGCCGGACCAAATACATCCCCCATGGGCTGTGTGTGATTTCCGTACAGGAAGCAGCCTGTTTTTCTGGCTTTCTTCAATACTTTCCTGTTTTTCACACGAATATGCAGTACAAGTCTGCAATAAAACAACGCAAATATCAGCGCCACACAGTAAAGCCCCGCAGAAATCAGGCGGTAAACTATATTTTTGTGTATCCAGCGGTAATCATCCGGCAATGTTTCATCCTGACGGGTACTCTTTACAAAATCATCTGAGTAATTCTCATAACAGTATGTTCTTCCATTCTTCTTCACACTCATCTATCTGATATTTCCTGCTCATTCCGGCATCCAATAATCTTTATCATTTTTGCATCCTCTGGCTTTTGCAATCATTCTCTCATTAAAAACAGCTTTTATTACATGCGTGTTATAACATTTATCGTCAGCCACGTCAAGAGGTGAGTGCTAATTTTAGAAGAAATGTTCCGTGATCGAGTAAGAGGCGGTTTTTTGCCTCATACTCGCCTGCGCGGGGTGCGGGCAACAAAACTGCCAAAATTCCTTTCGCATCCCTGCGATCGAGTAGGAGACGGCTTATCGGCTCCTGCTCGCCGCGCGGGCCGGGTGCGGCTTCAGCCGCAAAACTCTTTGCCCGGCCCTGCGCATAAAAAACCCATGTATAGCCAGTACACCTACACATGGGTCTCGCTTTTTTTAATAAGCCCGATCAGCTTCCTGATTTCAGACACCTGAGTAAGCCTGAAAACCTCCGTCAACCGGAAGCACCACGCCTGTAATAAAGCCGGCCGCCTCATTGTTCACGAGGAACAGCAGTGCTCCTTCCAGTTCTTTGGCTTCCCCGAACCGTCCCATCGGCGTCGCGGCAAGAATCTTTCCTGTACGCGCAGTGGGCGTACCATCTTCATTGAAAAGAAGCTTCGCATTCTGCTTGGTTGAGAAAAAGCCGGGGGCGATCGCGTTGACACGGATCCCTTCTTTTGAGAAATGTACTGCCAGCCATTGCGTAAAATTGGATACAGCTGCCTTCGCACCGGAATAGGCCGGTATCTTCGTCAGCGGCGTAAATGCGTTCATTGAACTGATATTGATAATATTACAGCCGCTGCGTCCGACCATCTGCTTAGCGAATGCCTGCGTAGGCAACAGAGTACCAATAAAATTCAGGCGGAAAACTGCGTCCACTCCATCCTCTGAGAGGTCAAAAAAGCTCTGCGTATCAGCGTCAATATCGCCAGGCTCATAGTATTCTTTATCTGTCTGCGCTTTCGGATTGTTCCCCCCGGCGCCGTTCACCAGGATATCGCAGGGTCCGAGGTCCCGTAAGACTTCCTCTGCTACAGCCAGGCAGGTGTCTTTTTCAAGGACATTGCACTTATATGCCTTCGCGATTCCGCCTTCATCATTAATTTCTTTCGCAAAACGCTCAATTGCCTCAGTACTCCGGTTCAGAAGCGCTACCTTCGCCCCCGCCCGTGCCAGTGTCTTCGCAAGATCACTGCACAATACACCGCCAGCACCCGTGACGACCGCTACTTTTCCGGTCAGATCGGTACTTAATACATTTTTTTCCATGATGATCCTCCTGTCCTTTTCCACTTCTCAACGTCAGGCACAGATATTTCCCCACAATGCCGGATTTCAGGCTTTCACCCCATAGGGCCAAATGTCATCATTGTCCCCGCATTGCTTTTCATGTCTGTACCGACAGTCAAAATCCAAAATAATTCATCGCATTATTATAAGAAATGCCTTCAATGATTCTCTTCAAAGCCTTCTCGTCATCCGGATATTCTCCGTTTTCTACCCAGCCGCCGATCAGATTGCAGAGAATGCGGCGGAAGTATTCATGACGGGTATAGGACAGAAAGCTTCTGGAATCCGTCAGCATTCCGATAAAGTTCCCGAGCAGTCCAAGACTTGCCAGAGAAGTCAGCTGCTCCTGCATGCCTTTCTTATGGTCATTAAACCACCATGCGCTGCCGTGCTGAATCTTGCCTGTGCATGAGCAGTCCTGGAAACACCCGATAATCGTGTCGATCGCTGTATTATCATTTGGATTCAGGGAATAAAGAATGGTTTTCGGAAGCTCGTCCGTTTCAGCCAGGCCGTTCAGGAAATCCGCCAGTTCTGAGATGGGGCCTGTGCTGCCAATACTGTCAAATCCGGTATCGGCGCCAAGCTGTCCAAAACGGCGTTTGTCATTGTCGCGCTTTACGCCATAGTGAAGCTGCATCACCCAGCCCTTCCGGCTGTATTCTTTTCCGATACTGGTCAGAAATGCGGTGGTAAATTTCGCGCAGTCATCGCTGTTCACTTTCCCGCCGGCCATCCTCTTTTGGAATATGGCATCCACTTCCGCTTCAGAAACCTGCTCACACGGCACATAAGCAAGTCCGTGATCAGAAACGCAGCATCCCATCTTTGCAAAGAACTCCATCCGGGTACGCAGTGCCTCCATCAGAGAAGAAAAGTCCGTGATCGTTATCCCGCTTACTTTCTCCAGCCGTCCAATATACTCCGGGTAATCCGGCTTTTCGATATACATGGCTTTATCCGGACGCCATGCCGGCAAAACTTTTACCGGAAAGCTATCATCTTCCGCAAGCTTTTTATGCCATTCCAGAGAATCCACCGGATCGTCTGTTGTGCAAATGACTTTCACGTTCGACTGAAGAATCAGGTTCCGGGCGGACATATCCGGCATCCGCAGCTTTTCATTGCACAGATCCCAGACTTCCTGCGCGGTTTCTGCGCAAAGATGACCGGTATATCCAAAATAACGCTGCAGCTCCAGATGACTCCAATGATACAGCGGATTGCCGATAGCCAGTTCCAGCGATTCGGCCCATTTCTGGAACTTCTCGCGGTCAGAAGCGTCCCCGGTGATATAGCGCTCTTCTACACCATTTGCCCGCATCACGCGCCATTTGTAATGATCCGCGCCAAGCCATACCTGCGTGATATTGTCAAATTTTCTATCCTCATAGATCTCCTGCGGGTTGATATGGCAGTGGTAATCCACGATGGGCATTTGCTCCGCATAGTCGTGATACAAATGTCTGGCCATATCTGTCTCAAGCAGAAAATCCTGATCCATAAAAGGTTTCATAGCTTTCCCCTTTCTGATCTGAACAACGCCGCACAGCAGTCCGCTCCCGCACAGCGGTCTGCTTCCGTGCGGCGCATGTTTCGTATCGTTCGTTTTATCCGATGGTTCCCTCGGTCTTTTCCAGCATATCCCAGCAGCCGAGCAGATACATGATGCCGAGCGCACGGTCATAGAGGCCGTAGCCTGGGCGGCACTGCTCATTCCAGATATGGCGGCCGTGGTCCGGACGCATATATCCCTGATATCCGCAGTCGTGATAGGCTTTCATGATATCCAGAATCCGCACGTCGCCGTCGCAGTCCCTGTGAGAAGCCTCTGTGAAGTCTCCGTTCGGGAAATGCTTCACATTGCGCACATGGGCAAACGCGATGCGGTCGCAGTAGGTACGGATGATGTCCGGAATGTCATTGTCCGGATTCGCGCCCAGCGAGCCCGAACACAGACACAGGTCATTATAAGGATCGTCCACCATGGACAGGAACCGTCCGATCGACTCCTTGTCTACCAGCAGGCGCGGCAGACCAAAGATATCCCACGGCGGATCATCCGGATGAATTGCCATCTTGATGCCGGTCTCATGACAGGTCGGCATGATTGCCTCCAGGAAATACTTCAGATTCTCCCAGAGTTTTTCCTTGGTGACCGGCTTATACGCCTCGAACAGC
>JAJBVF010000104.1 GCA_020859965.1 Clostridiales bacterium | reverse complement strand
ATGAGGAGCTTCCATTGTTTGTCTCCACAAGTCTCTGCGAATTTTTCACCGCATCTTTCCATCCATTCGCAATCCGCTCGGCAAGTTTTGTGTTTCTGGATGTTGTCGTCTCATTGTGCGTGGCGTAAGCAATCGCCTTTTTCTCTCCAATCAGTACAAGAATTCTTTTCGCACGGGTCACGCCCGTGTACAGCAGATTTCTCTGCAGCATGACATAATGGCTCATGGTAAACGGCATCACGACAATCGGATATTCCGACCCCTGCGACTTATGGATCGTCGTCGCGTAGGCGAGAACCAGTTCGTCCAACTCCGTCACATCATAGGTGACGCGCCGCCCGTCAAAGTCCACGGTCAGTTCGTTTTCTTCACTATCCACATTTACAATGATTCCGATGTCGCCATTGAACACTTCTTTGTCATAATCGTTTTTGATTTGCATTACTTTATCATGCAGCCGATACTGCGTACCGCCGCGCTTCAGATAAATGTTGCAGGGATTCATCGCTTCCTGCAGAACCTGATTCAGATTTGCCGCACCGCAGGTGCCTCGCTGCATCGGCGTCAGTACCTGGATATCGGAAAATGCGTCTGCATGATAATAAGACGGCAGATTCTTTGTACAGTATTTGATAAGCAGATCCACAACTTCCTCGTTCGTTTCTTTTGCAGCAAAGAAAAAGTCAGAAGTGCGTCCGCCGCGCAGATCGGGCATCTCTCCCTTGTTGATCCGGTGTGCATTCATGATGATCCGGCTTCCCTGCGCCTGCCGGAAAATACGGGTAAGGCGAACGACCGGGATGCACCCGGAAGCAATGATATCCTTCAGAACGTTTCCGGCTCCCACGCTCGGCAGCTGATCTGTATCCCCGACCAGTATCAGTGTCATTTCTTCCGGAAGTGCTTTCAGCAGATTATACATGAGCATGACGTCGATCATCGAGCATTCATCCAGAATCAGAACATCTCCCTCCAACGGATGTTCTTCATTCTTCTGATATCCTTCGGGTGGCTTGTATTCTAAAAGGCGATGAATCGTTTTTGCCTCCATGCCGGTAGCTTCGGACATTCGCTTTGCAGCCCGGCCCGTCGGTGCCGCAAGTATGATACGGCACCGCGCCTTACGGTAAGCCGAAATAATTCCATTCATGGTAGTCGTTTTCCCTGTGCCGGGACCTCCGGTCAGGACCATTACCTTAGAATCAACCGCCTGTCGAATCGCCTGCAGCTGCACATCGTCATAATGAATTTTGGAATCTCTCTCAATCTCGCGCATCACCTTTTCCACATCCATCGACACGCGCCGTTCGCCCTGCATCAGCCGAATCAGACGTTTCGCGCAGCCGGTCTCTGAAAAATAAAAAGGCGGCAGATAAATCGCATCCTCGTCCTTAATCACATCCGCTGTACGGAGCATCTCATCGAGAGTCATTTCCAATTCAGGAGCTTCCACATCGAGAAGTTTCACAGCAGTTTCAATCAGCTGTTCCCGGACAGCAAAGCAATGCCCATTTTCAGATAACTTATTGAGTGTATACATCAGGCCGCTCCGCAGCCGGATAAAGCGATTCTTTTCAATGCCCAGCTTCGACGCAATCGTATCTGCTGTCTTAAAGCCGATTCCCCATATATCATCCGCCAGCTTATACGGATTTTCTTCCACAATCTTAATGCTTTCGTTGCCGTATGTGCGGTAAATCTTCGCGGCATGAGCGGTACTGACATCATTGCTCTGCAAAAAGAGCATGATATTCTTAATCTCTTTCTGCTCCTGCCAGCTTTTCTTGACCTGATTTACGCGCTTCTGCCCGATGCCCGCCACTTCAATCAGCCGATCCGGATCAGTCTCAATAATCTCCAGAGTATCTTTGCCAAACTGCTGAACAATCCGCTTCGCAAATTTCGGACCGACTCCCTTAATCAGACCACTCCCCAGATACTTCTCGATGCCATAGGTTGTGGCCGGAAGTGTTTCTTCCCACTTTTCAGCAGAGAATTGCCGTCCATACTTGCCGTCAATCTTCCATTGCCCCTGCATCGTAAGTACCGAACCGACATGAACATCCGGCCCGTTCTGCGAAAAAAACCGCTTCGCAGAACACTCCAGAATCTGGCGATTCTGTCGTTGACTGGTCGGGTGAAAACCCGCAAGCGCGTTTTCCTTCCGACCAGTCATATTTCCGACCACAGTCACCAGGTCACTGTAGCCTTTTGCGCGGCATTTGATCACAGAAAAGCCGTTTTCCGCGTTCTGATATGTAATTCTCTCAACCACACAGCGAAGATTGTCCATAGTTCCACTTACCCATCCATTCGTTTTGAAAGTGCGTGAAAAGTCCAGTAACATCTGAAGCGCGCCGTTTTTGCTTCGTAAATTGGGGATATCTTAACATAAAATAAGGGGTACTACAACAAGGATTCTCAGATGAGTACTTTGCAGATTAGGAAATTAGGATTTCGCAGATGAGTAATCTGCGGAATAGAATTATACAGACTTGCGTTTTGTTTTTTTATCATTCAGACATACTTCGGTCATATTTACGTGTTAGAAAGGATGCAGATGTTGGAAGCTTTACAACATCTTTTCATAACTCACGCCTGGCGGCTCCCACACGCTGCCAGGCACTCCCTCAACAAACCCACATCAGTGTCTCCACAGATATTGCACCTCAAATGCACCCTTTTCTTCCCGGCTCATTCCCAGACGAATTAGAACGGAAAGAGTAATGATGCTAAAACCATATACGATGCCTTTTACACGACAGAGCGGAATCATCAAAACCATGGTTATGAGATAAGTCAGTGCCGTTCTGTAATAATGCGGTCTTACTCGCAGAACAAGCGTAAAAAACAAAAATGTTCCTGCCAAAAGCAGCACAGGCACTGTTTCCGGCAGCAAGCCAAGCAGACTTCCGAAAGAAGTTGCTATCCCTTTACCTCCCCGGAATCCAAAGAAAACGGGAAATATATGGCCAACCACCGGCGCAGCCAGAACCATCGCCAGTTCCGCTCCGATGGGGCGGTTCCCGATTCGCAGATACAAATACACAGGGAAAAATCCCTTTGCCAGATCGCAGCACAAAGTGAGAATACCGCACAGAAATCCTCCGTACATAAAGGCGTTTGCCGTTCCCGGATTCTGATCACGGCTCTCCTCCAGTATATCTCGCCCTTTCAGCAACTTTCCAAATAACGGTGCATATAAAATGCTGCCCGAAAAATATCCAATCAGCATAAAAACGATAGCATCCTTTGACATACATCTTCCTCCCTTATCATGCCTCTTTTTCAAAGAAGCACTCTTAATCTGCCCTTCAGCAGCTTTCTCCAGTTCGTATGATACGCGGTCATATACAGAACAAGGCTGACCGCCGCGCCGCACACCACATCTATGACCGAATGCTGCTTCACAAACAACGTTGAAATACTGATCAGGATCATCAGCACTATGATTGCAATCTTACGCCCTTTGTGTTCTTTAAACAGCTTTGACTTCGCAGTTACCAGTGCAATGGAAACGGACGAGGACACATGGATCGATGGACATACGTTGACCGGCGCATCCACTCCACGCACAAGATTTACCAGCACACAGAAAATATTCCTGTTCGGTACTTCTTCCCGGAGATTCAACCCATTGGGAAACAGCACATAACAGATCAGGCAGAACGTGATACCGTTGAACATGATGAACCAAAGCTGCTGAAAATCTCCTTTATCACGCAGCATATACCACACGAGTGACAGGAAGAACGCCGGATACCACGCAAAATAAAATACGATAAAATATTCGCAGAACGGAATCCGGTCGTCCAGCGCACAGTGCAGAATATATTTCGGCTCCATCGTAAAATCAAGCGCAAAGAACACCACGAGATAGAACACCAGATACAGCATGGCGTAGCAGTATTTATGTTCAGAAATCCACTCTTTCAGAATCTCCGTTTTTTCCTTCTTCATGAGTCAGCATCCACCTTGTCATATTCCTGCCAGAACCGCAGCAGTTCTTCCTCATACCGCGCCTGCTCCAGCTGGTACCCCTGACAGTGTCCGGCACCCGGTACGATCAGCAGCCGTTTCGGAGCGGCACAGGCTTTATAATTATCATAGGTCATTTCAATCGGCACAAAGGTATCGTCCGTCCCATGGATAAACAGCACCGGTGTCCTGCATTCCTGCATAGCCTGTGTGCTCGAATACTCATCCGCATGGTAACCAATCCGTTCCATGGCCAGCTTATCCACAT